>CAZOTW010000006.1:0-32047 GCA_964582845.1 uncultured Gammaproteobacteria bacterium | reverse complement strand
GAGATTGTGAAGGGCTAAACACTCAATGAAAGCAACGCTTTTTGGCATTTAAGCCTCGGATGAGAGCAAAAAAATCACCAAGAAATTGACAAAAGCTCATAAAGAGCTTAAATTACCCTCTATAGTGAGAAAAAAAGAAGTTCTCCAGCCATTGATCAGGAGAGATACTTTACGACTACCCGAGTTGACAGCAGAGGATATCGACAATATAGAGGAAAAGATTCCACGGCATCCTCTTGAATGTTTTGCGAGTGATGATGGGGTAGTTATCACTGGGTTTGGAGATACAGGAATTCGCAGTGAAGATGGGGTAAGATACCTTTACGTAGGTTTCGTAGGTTGCCAAGTAACAGAGGTCAAAGAATACCTTCGGGTATTAGGAGAAGTTGGAATAAACAGGAAGACTCTCTTTGATGTATTGCCTCAAGGAGCTATTGTTTGGGACATTATGCCCAGAGATGCTGCCCCAAGACTAGATCTTCCTTAACCGCCTACACCGAGAGAATAAGGCAGCCATCCCTAAGGACGTGGCATATTGGGGTAGGGTTGAGGCCAGCTGACAGGAGACAAGATAATCTCCGGGAGTATAATGTCATCGGCGAATTTTCGCCATTCGTCAAATCGTATTGAGACGCCTCTTATAAATCCGAATACGCAGTCGTTCATGACAGAATAGGCCTCGTCACTATCACTGATGACCATGGGCTTACCGGAAACACGTTGGCGATATGCTTTTGGGCTGTCATCATACGTTCTCCAGATAATGTTCGAACCTCCCACCACCAGACTCGAACTTTCTAGAAGGATCAAATTGTCGGTGACCCCTGTGAATCCTTGAGACCTCGGTTCGGCGGGCGAAGGACGGGATGCATACGTATCATAGTAGACAATCATTCCGTTATAGCCAAGGCCTCTGAATATGCGTATCGTCATCTGACGCTTCTCTTCTACCTCGGCCAGTACGAGTAGCTTTTGTCTTTGAACTGTCCGCACGAGCTCCGTCAAATATTTGTTATAGGTAATGTTGAGCTCAGGTCTATAAAATATATTACGATCGGCATTGGTGATGATTCTGATAACTCGTTCTTGATTTTGTGATGCCAGGGCTTGTGTTACATCGTTCCACCACAGTATGCGGGGATTGTCGGGGAGCCTTCTGTCTATCTGGCTGGGATATGAGTTCCAAAGAGGGTGAATTGCCACAAACAATCGTCCCCCTTGGGCTGCGATATCGCCTTGTATCTGGTGTAATGTATCTTCCGGCAGATCGACGACATCCAGCAAGTTATATTCTTGGTTATCGAGGAGGGGCACTTCGGGCCTATGTAATGCTTCAGGTAGAGTGTCTACAGATATCATATTGGACTATATTTTACCATCCTGGCGCAACCTTCCTGTGACTTCGCCTCTTGACAACCAATCCTTTCATCAGGGTACGATAGAAAAAGAGAAAGGAGAAAGAATTTTATGAAAAGATATTTAGGAGGACTCTTGGCGGGAGCAGTGTTGCTCGTCGTTCTGGGATGCTTCTCTCCAAAGGCACTGGCGGCGCCAAACCGGTTTGAGCCGGGGACGCTGGTGTTTGACAATTTCAATAAGGAGAAGACCATACTTCAGCCTGAAGAAGGCTCGTACTGGTGGATCGATGGGCAGGGGACGCTTCCCAATGGAGATCCGGCCAGGGTGAGGGGAGAGCATAATTGCGAGCTGCAGACCTGTGTGCAGATATATCGTCAGGAAGACGGCGAAAGTTATGAGGCAGTGCGGCTCACAGGGTACCCGACCACCACAACAGCCAATTACACCAATGCCAACTTATCCGAAGGGATAGACGGGGCGGATGGTGATCCAGTGTACGGTGGGCAAGCGTATCCGGGTCCATGGAATCCGACGCCGGGACACGACGTGGTGGTGGAGACTCATCTCAAGTTCGGACCCAACTTTCATATCGATGGGTCTGGTGGCGCGAAAGGCACTGGAGGTGTTTGGCTTTGGAGCAATCCATTTAGCCAGGGGGCGCCGAACCCATTTGCAATCTATGATGGCGTTGGGTTTAGCTGGGTGTCAAACGACAGTGAGATTCTCCAGGGCATGACGATGATGGTTACAAAAGGAGCGTTTCCTGTCTATGTTAATCCGGTTACCGGCATCAACATCAACGACTGGAATACCTTTAAGTTTGTGTGGTCACAGGATGTGTCGGGTAACCAGAGTGTCACCTATTATGTGAACGGTACCCAGACAGGTGTAGCCCAGCTCTATGCTGGTGTGACGACCATGCAGAACATGGGGCTTGAGGTGTGGCTTGACAATCAAGCGTACAAGCCGTCTCAATATCCTAACTACATCCAACGGATATTGATTCCTGAAGAAAGGCATTTCGATATCGACTGGGTGTCGATTAGTAAAGATTGACGGATTCAAAACGGAAACATATAACAGACCGGCCGCACGGCCGGTTTGTTTTTGTATTGTACAGTGATGTATGGAAAAGTTCGAACCTATTTTCTCGCAGACTCCTCGTTCGCCTCACGCAGGCTAAATCAAGCATTGTCTGTACGAAGTAACTTCACAAACGGAAAATGCGTTTTTTCCACAAATCGTTCATCGGCGGTAATGAATTGACAGCCCAATTCTTTTGCGATAACGGCATATAGCATGTCATAGACTGTGGTCGAATATTGCTTTGCGAGTATCGCTGCCTCCTCGAGATTTGTTTTGCTGAAGCTATGTACGGTAAGTCCGGACTTATTTAAGAATTGGATCCGCCTTTTCAGCATTGCTCTAGTAACTTTCTTAGTGAGCGCCAATACATTGGCAATTTCAAGAAAAAACAATGAAGGAACGATAATGCTTGATCGTTTTTCGATGTTGTCACGGAATATTTCGCGCGCAGCCTCTGCGCCTTTTTCATCTGTTTTTAGCCATTTGATACCAACAGATGCATCGACGACAATCATATATGTGAATACCGGCTTTTGAGCAGGGTTGCTGTGAGATTTTTTCCTTTAGTTTGTTTGGTGATTTCTCTACCTAGTTCATCGAACTCTTCCAAAAGCGTCGACGCAACAGCAGTCGATTTTTTGGTAGTGATTTTTTCCCTAATAAGCGCCGCCATGCTTTTTCGCGATTGGGCGGCTTGCATTTTAAGTTCCCGATACAAGTCTTCGGGTAAGCGGATATTGGTTGTCACCCAGTTCATATAGTATTATTATACAATAATACAATTGTACTGTCAACAATAGAGAGAAGTGCTCTCGTCAGACCGGCGGGCCTCAATTTCTCTTTCTGCAGGTCCGCCCCGATTCGTCCCGATAGGGCAGGGCCACCAGGATTTGTCCCGTAAAAATTTGCAGGGCTGGAGGGAATCGAACCCCCAATAGAGGTTTTGGAGACCTCTGTTATGCCATTTAACTACAGCCCTATTTCAACTCCAATTTTTGCGGGATTGGAGACCCTCATGCTACCGTTGCATCATGGCCCTGCTCCATCGGGATTGGAGACCTCTGTGATACCGTTTCACCACACCCCTAACATCCGTCTTCATTATATCAAAGTTTCGTTAAATGAGGTGAAACGATGGAGACCTTAGAGGATCCTGAGGCTACGAATGATTTGATTAAACGAGTCGCCGAATCCCGAGATGAAGATGTCCATACGGATTTTCGGATTGCGGAAAATAAGGGCATCCATGGGTAAACCATCTTTCGCTGATGCGGAATGATAGAGCTTCGCTGACACGCTTGACGCATTGGTCGAGTTTGGAATGATCCTTGTTTCGATTTTTTCCTCCGGAAGCGGGATACGCGGAATGTCTTTTTGACACGCGATCGCAAGCGTGTTGCCGCCGTTTGCGGGATCGGTAAGTACTGCGGCACTTGTAGCCGGGTTAATGATTCCGAGGGATGAAGGATATTGAAATGTTATCGCGCAGGTTTGATTCGTGTACGGCACCAGGGTTGCCGCGGGTGTCGCGGTGGGCGTGGGATTTGCTTGCGTGGTTACTACCGGAGTTGGCGTTTCGGAGGAAGGAGCGGGACTACTGAATCGTTTCCCGAGATTGACACCGACGACGAGTGCCGCAAACACGGCAAGAAGGATGACGACGATATAAGTATTGCGATGCATACGTAATAAGATGCTTAGAAGCTTAGAGAGCTTAGCGGTTTAGTTTATGATCAAGCGTATTGCGAAAGCTACTAAGCATTCTAGAAATTTCGTTAAGTTCATTATATAGCAAGTTCCCCTGTTGTTGCGAGAGTAGTTTTAGGGAAATTGCAAGTTCAAGAAGCGGCACGCACTCGAAGCAAGATCCACGAGCAATAATCAGGAAATGACGGAAATCTTTTCGAGTTCGACTTGTCCCTTCTGCGATATTCAACGGTATTGATAGAGCAGCCCTGCGAAGTTGGTCAGTAATGCCAAAGAGATGTTCTCTGGGAAACGATTGCGTTAATTGGTAGATGTTTTTTGAGAATGTAAGAGAGCGTTGATAAATTGTTAAGCTTTCAAAGCGAAATGTTGAAGTTCCCATGCTTTCTAAGCTTTTTTCTAAGCTCTCTACACTTCTAAGCTTTCTAAGCCCTCTAAGCTTCTAAGCTCTCTAATCTAGCTTGTTCGTCTCCTTGTGCGGGGTGTGTTTTTTGCAGTACCGGCAATACTTTGACATGGCCAATTTTTCCGGCGTATTTATTTTATTGCGCTTTGTTATGTAATTTTGGTTCTTGCACACCGTGCAAACCAATGCGATGAGTTCCCGTTGTTCTTTCTTAGCCATAATATTGAATAAGAAGTTTAGCAGTTTAGAGTGCTTAGAGAGCTTAGGACTCTAGAATTCTTCTTTTTTCTAAGCTTCTACGCCCCTCTAAGCTTTCTCTAAGCTCGCTTCAATCCCAATATTATATCTCATTCTGACGATCCCGCCAAGAGGGATTACTCCAGCAGGTGGTTGGTGACAATCGCATCCGCGACTTTTTGGGAAAATAATGCGCGCCCGGTATCAGAGTAATGAATGTGATCCCCCTGGTTAATATACGAAAGAATGCCGTTACCGCCCCCATCTAGACTCGCATGGTACGCATCGGCAAGAGGAAGATGCTGGCTTTGAGCAAACCGGACGGCATTTTCCAGATATTTTTTTATAACCGCAGTTCGTTGTAGTTTTTCTGCTTTGGTAAACGATATGCCAGGGGCTCCGTCGCCAAACACCGTGTCATTGGGAGCGATGGTAGCTGCAATGACGATAGCGACATCTGGGAGCTGCTGGCGCAGGGTAGTGACGATTGAGGCAAGTTGTAGCCAGTGTTTGTCCAGGGCCCCCTGTTCAACGGGATACGGGTTATACCCAAATGATTCAACGACGACCATATCCGGATGCTGCAAAACAAGAGGTGGGATTTGATTGCCTAAATAGGTATACCCGTGCGTCAGGCGTTCAATTCCATAATCGATATTGGTGCCTCCTGCGCCGTAGTTAAGTAGGGTGAATGATGTCGTGGGATACAGGGACTGTAGCTTCTGTTTTAACAAAGGGACGCCGGGCCCTAGCGTGTCTATCATCGAGTCGCCCAAAAGGGCAATGCTGTAGCTTTTTTTCTTGGATTGCAGCTGTGGGGATGATGGCGTCGGGGTGACGGATGGAGTCGTGATAAGTTCCTGGGGTAAAGGTGTCGGTGTTGCCACAACCAGTTGGCCGAAGGTCGTTGACGGTTGCGTCTCGGGAGTGTTATTTGGTATGGGTGCGTTGTCGGCAAGAGGAGAGAGAACGCTCTCAGCGGCAAAAACGCCCATGGCAAAAAGGGACAAAAGGTTCATATATCTACTATAAAGGGTTTTCCGAAGGAATCACAAGGGGAGCGGCTTTCATTTAGGTGCGTATGAGGAGGTTCATTTCCACTCGCTTGGCGCGAAAAAATTTTTTGCAAAACGCGGCAGCTTTATCGTGATCAAACCACGCACAGGAAAAAATGTTGAGATAGACGCTTCGTTTGAGTTCCGAAAAGTGGGCCGTAACCGAGCTTGTCTCGATAAGTTGTACGAGCGAATAGCCGGACGTCATGGGATTGTTGTGTCCAAAGTGCGGGATGAGCGCTTTGCCGTATCGTTTCATGTGAATGACGTCATCACACAGTTCAATGACGAATTTTTGAATTTCTTTTTTCGATGAAATTTTTTTCGGATCACAATCGACGAGATTCAATACCAGCTCCTGGCCAAAGACATCATGATGATGTTCATGGGGAGAATTTTTCATACTATCTACCTTAATGGAATTTGTTTTGTTCTGTCAATATGGGGAAATATCCGGAGCGTTAGAAAGGGAAAAAAATGAGCCCAGAGAGGGAATTGAACCCTCGACCTCACTAAAAATTTGCGAACTGTTATATTTATTATGAGCCGTCGATGGGAATCGAACCCATGACCTAGTTCTTACCAAGAACTCGCTCTACCACTGAGCCACGACGGCAAAATAGTGACGGCTCAATTCGCAAATTTTCAGTGCGTTCCTGCCTCTTCGGCAGGTCGCCGGTGAGGCGACTGCCGCTGAACTATCTGGGCAAACCAACGTAGCATATTTTATCATGTTTCCCTCCCGGTGAGAATCGTTTACACAAAAATTATGTGATATATTTACGTGTTAACATGGTAACATGTTACCATGTTGTGATTATGTATGACCGGTGTGCAGGTGTGGCATTTGTTAGGGTTAACAGAGGATCAACTTTGGGTTACGAAGGTTCTTGGTGATTCCCATGGGAGAATCCGATAGGTGTGATACACTGGGAGCATATGTCTCGCCTCGTCATGGTCTTCGTCGTCCTCATTATTTCCCTTGCGGTAGCAATAGGAGTGTTATGGAAAGAGCAGGCTTCGTTTGTGGTTTCTCCCATCGGAAAACTTATGGAAAAACCCCTTGACAAATACACGATTGAAAATTTGAGTAAACGGCAGTCTGTGGGCAGCCAGATTGTCCTTGATGAAGCCGTCGCAACGACATCTGCGTATACGGTGTATCAATTTCACTTTACAACGGCAGATCCCACTTCATCTCTCGACAAAAGCTCGGGACTTCGCGGGGCAGTCAAAAAGATGACCGGGTTAGCACTAGTTCCACATAGTGATTCCGGGAATCAATATATCAAACAATATCCTGTGATTGTGCAATTTCGCGGGTACGTCGATCGTGAGAAATATTCGCCCGGCGAAGGGACCCGGCATAGCAGTGAAGTGTTTGCGCAACATGGGTTTCTCACTTTGGCGCCGGATTTTTTGGGCTATGGGGGATCGGCGAGTCCTTCGGCGGACGCACTGGAAGAACGATTTCAAACATATACCACTGCCTTGGACCTGATTGCTTCAGTGAAAACGCTTCCTATGGCTGATCCCGATAACATTGGGATTTGGGGACATAGCAATGGGGGACAGATTGCCCTCACTGTTTTGGAAATTCTCCATACGCCCATTCCCGCCAGCCTTTGGGCACCGGTGAGTAAGCCATTTCCGTATTCCATTTTATATTACACCGATGACGCGTTGGATCGTGGGAAATTGCTCCGGCGCCTGCTTGCCAAGTTTGAAGATAATTACGATGTGGAACTCTATTCGCTGACAAATTATCTTGACCGTCTGGCTGGGCCGATGCTCATGCATCAGGGCGGGTCAGATGATGCCGTTCCGCAGGCGTGGAGTGATCAGTTTGTAAAAAAATTGAAAGAACAGGAAAAGGATGTCACCTATTACATCTACCCCGGTGCTGACCATAATATGTCGCCCGATGCATGGAACACCGTCGTTTTACGAGACGTAGCGTTTTTCCAAAAATGGCTGAAGTCGGGTTTATAACCAAAAAACCATGGGCATGAGGCTCATGGTTTTTTACGTATATTTTATTGTTTTCCTCTTAAGGTCTTGGCAAGAGGAATACTGCACTACAGCTGGCTTTTGCACCCTGGTCGTCACGCAGTGCTACGTCTACGGTAGTCGGTACCTGCGGTTTCAGATCAAGACTTGATGTTGAGCAGCGGAACGTCTTGCCGTTACGCTCTGGTTTATCTGTGACCGGGCTACTCGTCTGCTCTGACGTTACTTGTTTGCCTGCTTGAGAAACGGTCATCGTGCAGTCAACTTTTGTTGGGCCAGTAACATCGACGCCCTCAACAGACAGATAGTATTTTGGAAATCCGATGACCGGATTATAATACTGGGTTTCGCACGCAAGCCGCGTGATCGGACCCTTGGGAACCGGCGGTGGCGCCGGTGCCGCTGCTGATGGCGCGGGAGTCGTTGCGGGTTTGGGTCGCAAGAGATATCCTGCACCGATGACTACTACGAGGACCACTGCACCTAACACATAGTACAGTGTGTTGTTTGAGTTTTCCATTGTTTCTTCTTCCATATGAAATGAGTATACAAGAGGGGAGAAACAATGCAATAGGTCAAAATTCTGCTATGGGATTTTTTTGTTTTTCCCGGTATTTTCTCAATGCGTCGACATAGTGTTTTGGGCCTTTAGAATGGGAAAAACCAAGATATCTTCTTCATGAATATTACGTAAAAATTTGTCAACGACAATTGAAAGCAAATGAGTTTATTTGTCGAAACGGAAAAAAAGAACCTGGTCCATGAAAAAATACTACTTCATTTTTACGAAGTCAACGGATTTTACGTGTTTGGTCATCCGGATAGTTGCCGGCGCGAGGAGATATTGAGTATAATTGAGGTTGTCGCCAAGATGCCGGAGTGGTTCCCGAACATTCGTATGTCAATGTCGAATTTCGGGATAAACAAACGGACACTAAAAATTTGCGATGCTGAGGTGGCGGAGTGGTCAAACGCATCAGTCTGTAAAACTGACGCCTTAACGGGCTACCCAGGTTCGAATCCTGGCCTCAGCACTTTGATGCAAATTTTCAGTGCGCCTTAACGGGCTACCTAGGTTCGAATCCTAGTCTTGGCACTCTTTCCCCCTTGCATTTGTTTTTTCCTCCATGCTACGCTCGTATATGTGAAAGCGTTTCTCGCGGGCATCATCTTCCTTATCGTTGTAGCGGTCGCGGGGTATGTGGGTCTGAAATATTATGCCAAGACTCACGGCGATATTCAGGTGTATAAAACCGCAGCGATTACCAGGCGCGGGACTTTGAGGAAGGTAAATGTGCCGGGTGCTGATTTTTCCTATGTCATTTTTTCTTCCGTTGACAGTAAGTCGTATGGTGTCGCATCATATACGTTGAATCTAGAGGAGTATGTTGGGAAAAATGTTGAGGCGGTGGGGCAGAATTCGGGAACCACGCTCTACGCAGATTCTATAACCGTTCTGCCATAGGGTAGCATCATCATATGTTGATTGGCGCAAGGTTGAAAGAAAAAGTCAAACCATTTGCCAAAAAAGTCCACGGCATAGCACAGGGGTACCGATTATCCATTTTGTATCTTTTGGCACACGAACCCATGGAAGTGCGCGACATAACGGATCATTTGGGAATTGCCGAAAATCTCGTCTCCCACCATCTCAAACAGTTGTATTTGAGTGGTTGGGTCGTAAAAACCAGAACGGGGAGACTCGTGACGTATCGCCTGAACGAGAAAGCGTTTTTAGAATTCAATAGGCTTTTTGAAGATACGCCGTTTGCTAAAACCCTCACCAGGTATTATCGATAATTTTTCAAAACTACGTTGAGCCCCCAGTCAGAATCGAACTGACATCAGCGGTTTATCCCAGTACAAATCGCGCTCGCCAATCTTGAGCCGAGACGGGGATTCGGACCCCGGGCCTACTGTTTACAAAACAGTTGCTCTACCGCTGAGCTATCTCGGCGAGCCCGATTTTACGGGATCCCGCACTTCTATGCCATCCCGCATTCATTAGATTATATATCAAAGCGGGATTGGCAAGAAAGTGCTGGGACAAAACCGTCGCTTTTACCCTAAGCCTTGTCGAAGGGCTGCCATTGAGCTATGGAGGCAAAATACTTTTACGTTTATCCACCTACGCCAATGCTTCGGTGGACTAACTCTCAGTAAGACTCATTATATTCGTCAACTGAGAGTTGAGCAAAACCGTCGCTTTTACCCTATTTTACGGGACTACTAAGCTGAATTTTATCAAATACAAACGGGAAGAACAACGAGAAAGGGAAGAATTGAAGGTAAATAATTCCGCCCGGTGCGACTTGAAGCATTTTCCCCGATCGAGTTAATCGGATGGACTGGTCCCGACGCCACAGCGTCGGGAGCACTTCGTCCTGTCGCCCTGTAAATCTTACAGAGTTACCTCATATGATATGAACTTGTAGAGGAAAATAATCTTCAAGTTCTCACACGGGCAATCTAAGGATAAAGCAGGATAGACCGCGTTGTCAAGTGCTTTATTTAAGCTGGTTACCGCTTCAGGAAAAAGAACTCAATAAGGGTGATCACCGCAAGTGTCTGGGAAACAAACGCAATCCAAGCAATTTTTTGGTCCCACGGCAAAGGTTCCCACGCCTGCCAGAAGGCTTTTCGCCATAAATAGACGTTTTCGTGAATAATACCTGTACGCTTGGAAACGTCTTTCATATCAATAAAAAAGCAAAATCCCTCCTATCACGCGAGAAGCATGACAGAGGGAATACTTCATATCCTGATTTTAAGTATAGAAAGCGGGAGGCCGTTCCTCAATGCATCACGGTGATGTATGGGAGAAGGAGGTTTAAGTACAAAATCCTAAATCCAAAATTCAAAACAAGCTCAAATATCAAAGTTTAAAGTTTAAAACATTTCCCATTTGACAATTGAATTTGTTTTGTCATTTGAGTTTTGGATTTTGGAATTGTTTATCAAACCGGGTTTTCCTTGATGTGGCGCTCGATGAGCTTGCGTAGGTACACGGATTTAGGGATTTTTTCTTTTATCGACACTTTTTCCAGGTATGCGGCGATTTGGGAGGTGATAAAGAAAGTAAACCGCGTGTCGCTGGCGCCATGGACGTAGTTAATAAAATCGGTGATAATCTGTTGGGCGCTTTCGAGCGTGTATTTTTCGCAGACGACCTTTTCATCGTTGTGGTGGGCAAATAAGCTGGGCGGATCGCCGATACTATAGAGGATGAGGACAGGCTTTCTATATTGGAGGCCGAGGGAAATTTCATACCCCACGCTGATACTGGGGAAGGACGATTCTACTACCATGAAGTCAGCGCTTTGGATCCATTTTTCAAGCTGTCGGTGAAATTTCAGCCGATTCTCCCGGGTTTCCAGGTTAATTTGCGATTCGCTTCTGTCGATGATGTGGCTCGCCTGGACCTCATATCCTTTTGTTTTTAAAATATTGAGAATTTTCAGGTAGTTACTTAAGAATTCCTTTTTCCCGACGATAGAAGCGGTGAAATAGACGTTCATAGCCGATACTATAGCACAAAATGTAAAAAAATGAAGCCAAACTCGTAGAAGATGTATTTTTACGGATTGACGATCGTGACGGCCCGGACATCTTTTTTAAGCAATTCGACCGTTTGCCTGGAGACATCGACCAGATTGGTAAGTCCTAAATATGAGCCTGCTACCCATCCGTCAACTCGAAAGCGTGTCGCTTGGGGTGCGACCGTGGTACCGGGCGCAAAGTTGAGTACCAGTACTCGTTCTTCGTGAACGCCTGGCAGAATATCATGCCCAAATCCAAGGGTTTGGGCATGGGCAAGCATATCAGGAAATTCTTGCTTTGGGATTTCAAGCGGCATGACGCCTCTCAGTTTTCTCTCTGCCCATTTGCCGAGAAAACCGCAATTGAAGTCTGCGGGCTCGTGATGTTCCCCATGTTCATCACCATGAGTCCGAAAAACCAAACCATTTTTGTTTGCATATTCTGCGAGTGTTCGTAGCCCTTCGAGAGTACCGCCAAAGCGAAGCGCCTGTGCTCCGTAGGCTCCACCAAAAATTGAGATTGTGCACTGGGGGTTCAGCTCCTTATGGTTTTGAAAATATCGCGCGTACCGTCCGTCGCCGCAGATAACCGAAAGTGGGCCTTTGCCAATGACAAGAGGAAGAACCATACCTTTTTGTTCGACATCTACGACTTTCCATCCGTAATGCCTAAAGCGCTCGGCGGCTTGTCGTGCCATTTGGCGATATACTGCGTTCATAGCGTCAGGGCTCTGTAAGAACTGATCTGGTGTCATATCTTTTTTCGTATTTAGAAAAGCCTATTATAGGCATAGGGAATTTGATATGTCAATCATTCGTTAAATCACCGGTACCCCCGGGAGAAGAATCGAAAGAGCGATATTGATGATGGGGGAAATAATTCTACTTATTGCCGATTGTCCGCCGAATAATGGGAAGATCAGGAAAATGAGAAAAATCATACCGTAGCGCTCCAGCTCATTCCATTGTTTGGCATATTCCTCGGGCAATATGCCTCCCACGACTTTAAATCCGTCTAACGGGTGGACCGGGACGAGGTTAAACACGCCCAACACGATGTTCATAACCACGAGTGATTCCAAAAATGCTACCACGAGATACAAAATGACCCCAAGGCTCGAATTACTTAGGAGGGCAAATCGTGTTGTGGCAAGAAGGTGAATGAGGATAGCCGAGGCAGTGGCCGTAATGAAGTTGGAAAACGGACCTGCGAGCGAAATAATAGCGCTGTCGCGTCTTGGGTTACGGAGGTTAAACGGGTCAAATTGTACGGGTTTGCCCCAGCCAAACCGGAAGAGCACTAAAAGGATCGTGCCAATGGGATCTAGGTGGGCAAGGGGATTGAGTGTCAGTCGCCCCATGAGCCGGGGTGTAGGATCACCCAGGCGCTCTGCCGCATAGGCATGGGAAAATTCGTGCACAGAGATGGCAACAATAAGCGCCAGAAGCGAGAAAATGAGCTCTATTGGGTTGCTAGCGATACCGAACATGTGATATAGTATAGCATTCCTTTGGGAATTTTTAATTTTCAATTTTTAATTTTCATTGAAAATTGCAAATTTTAAATTGAAAATTGTTTATTATGGCCTATCAATGCGATATTTGCAGTAAAAAAACTCATGCTGGCAGACAGCACCGGCATCATGCGGGTGTAGCAGGTGGTCAGTGGAAACGGCGTGCACAAAAAACGCTTCGATCGCATGCGCCCAATCTTCATATGGTAACTCTTCCGATAAAGGGCGTTATGACGCGGGTGAAGGCATGTGCAAAATGCATTAAACGAGTTCGATTTGATCTGAAGAAGGCTGCAGTGGCTACTACTTAACGAATTGGTCAAATTACTTCACCTTACACACGAATGTCGGACACCCATTGGTTACATCGCGCTGGTACGTCCATCCACCCGGACAATCTTCTGCTCTTGGCAATGTAACCTGAGGGCAGATGAGGCCAGCTTTACTTCGGATATCTGTGCTCAGACTTGTCATGGCGCTAAGGACCACGACGAGAAGGATAAAAGCCAAGGCAAGAAACAGAATAAAATTCCACGACTTAACATCTTCCCGACGGAATGTTGCATGACGGACCGGTTTTCGTGCCATATAATTTACTCCCTATTTCTACCGTAGAAGATTTGATAGAGGTCTGTCAAGTGGCGCAAATTCCTGGTAGTGTGTTTATTAAGCTATACAGTTGGTAAAAGTGTTCGAACAGAGAACGATACGGCGTACTTGAGGCTAAGAAGGAAATTTTAGCGATTTTCCTTCTTTTTTTGTGGCTAAGAGTGTTCGAATTCAGCAAGGGTCATTCCTCAAAAAGCTCTTCAGGTGACTTCAACCCTTCTATTTATATTATATACAAAGGAGTGATACATTGTTGCTATGGATGCAATTATTTACGGTAAAAATCCGAGATTAGGCCTTTTCTCTGGAATTCACGGAGATGAACGAGGCATTACTACATCTGTTAAAAAAGCGGTTTTTAAATATAAAACCGCTTTAGATTCTTTTGTATTTATCCCAGAATGCAGCCCTTCAGCAGTAAAGCTCGGGACGCGCCGGAATGCTGAAGGCATTGACCTGAACAGAAACTTTATAAAAAATCCAAAAAGTAAGGAAGCCCAAGAGCTTATTTCCCTAATAGCAAATTTTGCGTTTACTCTGTGTGTCGACTTTCATGAAGATGTTGAATTGCCAGGAGTATATGTATACGACAGTGACAATAGAGAAGGATCTCAGCTCCTTACGTTTTTTCGAAATCAAGTGAAGAAAGTAGCGCCTTTATATTCCGGAGTTGATGATGAACGGGATGAAACGCTAGGAGGAAAGGCTCATGAAGGATACAGAGTAAGCTCACCACCCACGAAAGACGAATCCGGAAATTATATATATGAAGGCTTTCTTGACTTCTGGGCGTTGATTGAAAAGAAAACTAAACGGTGGATTACATTAGAAGTTCCTACAAATTTTCCTGAAACAGATAAAGACGCCATAGTCGATATTTTTTTCCGGGCATTTATTCTGGAAAAAACTGAATAGTCATAACCTACTAACCCCAAATTGGAAGTGTTGTTACAAAGTTATACAGGTTCAGAAATTGTTCGAACCGAGGCTGACACGGGGTACAAAATCATCACCCAAACGCTAATGGTATCTATTGTGTCTTTTCTTTTTTGGGGTCTGTGGAGACCGTGGAGAATGTTCGTGGGTATTTGATAGAAAATCTGTACCAGGTCGCCCCAAACCCTTTTGCCTTAATTTTTCATCAAGCTCATTCGCCTGTGCTTCAGTTAAACAATGAACGGGGACACCTAAAGCGTTCGCAATCGCGTGAATTATATCTCGCCTGGCTTCTTCGGGCAAACTCAAGAGATATGCACTTGTCATAGGCCCCTGGTCGGGTAACTCAACCCCAGAGTTCTCGATACGACGATATCCAACGTAAAATATCGTTCCTTGTTCCTTTGGCAGATGAGGAGGCGTATCTAGTGCATCTAAATCGGGTTGTGAGGTCGGTTGAGTTGGATCGGCTTCATTTTCTGGCATATTTCGTTCTCCTTATTAATTGGGCAGTAGATCACAAAAACATTTACATACAAACAACAAGGAAAAACAGGTAGTGGGTCAATTTGAAATATATGCCTCTTGGAATTGCGTAAATGGAACAGGTTTTTTGCCTTCGAGCTGGACACTGTTAAGAGATAAGTGAGAAGCGATAAGCGATAAGCTGAGAATTTTGAGGCGTCGTTCAATAATTTTGCCTTTTGCCTTTTGCCTTTTCACTTTTATGGTCGTCCAAAGCCCGGGCCAGGGATTAAGCGCACGGAATTTGCGATCGATAGTAACGGCTCCTGTGCCATCGTTGGTTGCCTTTAAAAGCTGTTCCCATGGTACAAAACCGTCATCGCGGGTGAGTCTGCGCGCTTGGGTAGCTTTCTTAGGATCCTGGGGCGACCCCTTAAAGGGGAGGCCTTTTGAAGCTGAAGAAGACAGGAGTCCGGCTAAAAGATCGGCGCCAAGAGTAAAAAGTTTTGCACTCAGCTGATCGGTTGTGTCCGTATCCGTGATCGGAATTTTCTTTTGTGCAATAATTTTTCCTTCATCTAAATTTTCGGTAAGTGTGACGATGGTGACTCCAGTTTGGTGATCATTGGCAATGATGGCCCACGCTACAGGATCAGCACCGCGCCAGCGTGGTAGGAGCGAAGGGTGCACGTTGAGTCCGCCGAATGTTGCCTCCCGGATCGTCTGGATCGGAATTTTTTGCCCGTAGCCCGCTGTTATCAACAGGTCCGCCTGAAACGGCGCCAGGGTATCGATGACGGTTTGTTCTTGGAGATAGCGCGAAGTATGGGCGGGATCGTTCGGAAACGAAAGGACCGGAAGGTTGTGTTGACGAGCCCACGTTTCAACTGGCGTTGGAGTGATTATTTGGTCGCGTCCAACTGGTTTAGGGGGTTGGGTGACGACGGCGGAAATGATAAGGGGGAAGGGGGAAGGGGGAAGGAAGGAAAGTTTCTCAAGAACTAGGAGAGAGTCGCCAGTGGAGCCGAAAAAGAGTATGTTCATAAATTTCTCATTGACCTAATATCAAATTGATCTAAACAAGCACAAATGACCAAAAATTGGGATTTGTTTAACAATTAGGTCAATTAGGTTAATTCGTCATTGTAGGGTAATCTCTTCCAGGGATTCTTTTCCCTCTTTGTCTCTTGTGTTTTCGTATAGCTTGCCTTGTTGCTCAATGACGCGCCGGGTAAAAAGAACGCCGTTCGTGTGATCGGTTTCGTGCTGGATGATGGTCGCCAAAAATCCGGTGAACTCTTCTTCGTGGGTGGCTCCCGTCTGATCCTGAAACCGGAGGCGTACCCGTTTTGAGCGGGTGACTTTTCCCCAGACGTTCGGGATAGAGAGGCAGCCTTCTAATTTGTTATCCCGATCTGGTACCCCATCCGTTTGTTCGTCGGAATATTTGAGAATCGTCGGGTTCACAAACACCCGAATCGTTGCGGACTGGGTAGGCCGGGTAACGAAAATTCGGTAGGACTCACCCACCTGGGGACCTGCTAATCCCACGCCGCGGGGATTCTTGGTCTCGATGAGCGTTTTTTTCATGTCGACAATAAGCCGGGCAAGCCGTTTATCGAAAAACGTGATCGTCTTGGCTGGGGCAGTAAGAATGTCACTTGGTGTGGTAACAATTTGGCTCATTGCTGCTTTTTATTGAGAAGCTCATTGAAATTTTTATCTTTAGGATCTACTTTCTGGAGATATTCTTCGAGCGTCGCTCTGGCCTGGTCCGGTTTTTTCTGTTCTATGTAAAAGAGATACAGGCCATAATACGCGTCATGGTAGTTGGGTTTAAGATTTTTTGCCTGATTCATGTAGACAAGCGCCTGATCGTTTTCTCCCGCGCGGGCGTACAAAATCGCCAAGTTGTAGTAAATTTTTGGATCATTCGGAGAAAGTTGGCGCGCTCGATCTAACGCCTGAATCGCTGCATTATTCAGTTTGGGATCATAGAGAGAAAACGAGTAGTAGATTTTTGTGCGCGTTTTCCAGAAGTTGACGTTGTCTGGAGAAGTAGACAAAGCGCGATCGCTTTCTTGGAGGCTCCGTTTCGCTAGGTCAGCACCGGCTGTCGCATCTTGCTGTTCAAAGAAGGAAACCGTCAGAGAGGCAAGGACTGAGGAAAGCTCGTCGTGATACAGTGGTTCTCCCCAGTTGAGCCGTGCAGCTTGCTCGACATAGGGTTCTGCTTGGGCAAATTGTCCACTGTGAGATAGGCGGTACCCTGTCGCAAAGAGCGTATCCGCTTGCCAAAAGCGGATAAGGAAAAATAATAAGATGAGGCAGATGGTAGCTGTTCCCGCCTTGATCCAGCGGAGCGGCCAGGTGGCTTTGAATTTGATAATACGCAATCGCGCGTCATTGGTTTGGCATTTTTCGGTAACGAAAATCATCGCGGGGAACAGAAACAGGAATATCTGCATGATGACCACGGAAAAGCCAAAAAAATTGGTGACAAGTATGGAGAGCCAGCCGGCAAAGAGGGCAATTTCTAAAATCCAAATGTCAAATGACCAATCAAATCCAAATTTCAAATTTGAGCTTTGAATTTTGATATTGCTTTGAGCTTTGAATTTTGATATTTGGATTTTTATGTACCAGATAATAAACGTACCAATAAACAGTAGGTAGCTTCCCAGTCCCAATATCCCCGTGGTCGCAAGGTAATTGAGATATTCATTGTGCGCTTTGTTATATAAAAAATCCCATTCGCTCGTCAGGTTGTGGCCAGCTGGCCGGAAGCGAAAAAAGGTAAATGCAAACGTTTCCGTCCCTGTGCCGATAAAAAACGTACGCGTGGAACTTTTCCATGCGCTGATTGCCCCTTCCCATACGTATTTTCTGATAGTGCTCGACTCGGTGCCGCCAACTTCAAGTGCTGGTCCCGCGGGAGATGGAGTAGCGGGTGTCGCTGTTATTTGATGGCGAGTAATCAAATCCGAGATGCCGTTGAAGGTAAAATATTTATCCACTTGGGCGATATTTGAGCCGTTGAAGAAGATAATGATGGCAAAAATGACATGAAAGAAAATAATAGTTGGGCGAAGCGAACTCACCTTTTTCGTTGCGAGAAAAAGGATCGTCCAGAAGGCAATGTCACAAACGGCTAGGCCCAAAAGTCCGGATTTTGATCTGGTAAAAAGAAGAGTGATGAAAAAGAGTACCGTCATACATGCAAAAAACCAGTGTTGGGGAGAGGAAAGAAGCTTTTTTATATCGAGCTTGGCGTGGGTAAGAGGCGGTAGGGCATATGCGAGAGACAGCGGAATGATGGCGACAATATAGGCTGCGAGCCAATTGGGTTGGCCGAGTGTTGAGAAGACGCGGCTTTGGACATCCTGCACCCAGAGGTGTTTATCGATGCCAAAATGTTCAGCAACACCATAGGCGCATACCACGGCGCCCACGGCAATTATCACGCGGAAATAAGAAGAAAGCGGATTGACCGCAACTCCGGGAACTTGGGAAGTCATCTTTTTTGCATTGTCTTTATGGGATGCTTCTTGTGCTTGGGGTTTATGAGGAATCATGTTGCTGACGAAGGCATAGTATAAAAGTGTATAGGAAAATACCGATAACATGCCACCGTTAAACCGGCTATAGTACCCAAACCACGACACGTGGGGATCCATAGAAAAAAGAGCGCTTATGCATTGTGATCCGACAAATAACCATATCGGAATATCCAAAGGGGTTCGAACGACTTTCAATTCCTTCTCATGTATGCTTTTTACCACCCAAGCGCCCACGATAATGACCGTGAGGCCATAGGTAATCATCATTTTGTTGTACTCAAAAAGTTCGTAGTTCCAAGGGGTGAGAATGAGGGGGACTAAAATGAAGAGAAGATAAAACCCCCACCGAATAGTGCGGCTCATCCACGTCGATAAATTCATGGAGTAAGTATATCATATTCGTATTGGGGATCATTTGGCACGATGACCATAGACGACGTTACCAATATGTTCTAGTTCAAGCGCGCTATCATCCTCGTCAGGTGGCATCATGTGTCCTGCGTGGACAGTTGCATCATGGAGACATCTCATACGGTTACGAACAGCCCTCCGAATAGCTTTGCCGTGATCCCGAATGCCATATTTACATAAACTAGTTCCCGGCGCAAATGTCTGTAGAAGGTCTTTGAGGTCTGGGATGGTAAGCTCGTCTAAGGGTGTGTAGCCGCCATATTGTTTGACGGCATCATAAGTTCCTGGGGTTAAGGGTCCAAGCCCGTAAGGCAGTTCAGGTGGACCGGGTCTTTCATTCATGTGATTCCTCCTCTTTTCGCACACATTATATCATTTCGCGGCAAACATCCGCCTTCGTGGATGCCCTGAGCGATCCCGACTTTATCGAGGAAGAGTCGAAGGGTCCTCTTTCATTTGTGATAGAATGGGCAAACGATGCACCTTTAGGCAGGTGTTATTGTCGTTGTATGTTTGATTTCATATTTGGGCTTCTCTCGTCCTACACGGTCTTACCGTTCGCCTTTTCGGTACTATTCGTACACGGCTCACGGAGCGACCCAGCGGGACTTCAAGGAGACAGGAGGATTATATGTTAGATTTTTTGTTTAGTCTCCTCTCGCATGATTTAGGTATAGATTTAGGGACTGCCAATATATTGGTATATGTTCGCGGGAAGGGAATTATCATACGCGAGCCGTCGGTTGTGGCCCGTCATAGAAAAACCATGCAGGTGGTCGCGATAGGTCGCGAGGCAAAAAAGATGTTGGGGAAAACGCCACAGACTATTGAAGCACTTCGGCCCCTGAAAGATGGCGTTATAGCCGATTTTGACGCTTCTGCCGCGATGTTAAAATATTATATCCAGCTCGTCCATCAACAGCCTTCAACGTCCATGCTTCCGAAAATTCCCCGGCCAAAGGTGGTCATTGGCATCCCTTCGGGTGTAACGGAAGTAGAGCGGCGCGCGGTGCAGGAAGCGGCTATTATGGCCGGAGCTCGCGAAGCGTACCTCATAGAAGAGCCTATGGCAGCAGCAATCGGCGCCAACATGCCGATACAGGAAAGTACCGGCAGTTTTATCTGCGACATAGGCGGAGGGACGACGGAGATAGCGGTGTTGAGCTTGGGAGGAATCGTCGTTAACAGAAGTATCCGGGTGGCCGGAGATGAGATGGATGAGGCGATTATGAGTTTCATGCGGCTAAAATATTCCCTTCTTATCGGTGAACAAACGGCAGAAGATATAAAAATTGCCGTGGGGTCGGCATATCCTGTGGACAAATCCGATCGGCAGACGGTCGTGCGGGGGCGTGATATCGAAAGCGGTCTTCCGAAATCGATCCGCGTGAATGAGGCTGAAATTCGCGAAGCACTCTCGACGGTACTTCATGAAATTATCGAAGGAATTTCGGAAACCATCGAAGAGACGCCTCCGGAACTCGTGGGGTCCATCATGGAACATGGGATCGTCCTTGCCGGTGGCGGAGCGCTTCTTCGTGGGATGGATAAATTGATCGCGATGGAAGTAAAAATGCCCGTGTGGGTGACCGATGACCCTCAGACGGCGGTCGTACACGGGTGCGGGAAGCTTTTGGATGACTCATCGCTTTTGGCGAAAGTGAAAGTTGCCGCGCGTAAGATGTAGTGGTGTATAAAAAGAATTAGATATGCGTAGAGCTACAGTAATTTCTCGACTCTTTGATCCGTTTTTGGTGACGACGGTTCTTTTGACTCTTGCACTGCAAAAAAGTACGCTGACGGGGGCGGCACAGGCACGATTCTTTCTCGTCGTATTATTTTCCATGGTAGGAATTCCAGCGGGGTTATTGGTATTGGCCATTAAAAAAAAGATTGTGGATAATTGGGACATGACAAAAAGAGGGCAACGGCCAAAGATGTTATTCGGACTCCTTGTCCTTGAGGTGATGAATCTTGTGGTTGTTCGGCCATTTGCCGATCAATTTCTTTTTACCACACTCGTGACGCTCCTTGCGAGTTTGGTTGGTTTCACGCTCATAACATTATTTTGGAAAATTTCCGGACATACATTTGCCAATGCCCTCGTCGTTGGTTTGATTATAAAATGGTTTGGGTGGCTTTGGTGGCCTATCCTTTTTATCGTCCCTCTTGTGGGATGGGCACGGGTGGTACGAAGAGATCATACGGTCGCGCAAGTCGTTGCAGGCGCACTATACGCGTGTATGGTGATAGTACTATTTCTGTGAGATAAGCGATAAGAAATAAGAGATAAGGAACACATGTTACTTATCACTTTTCACTTATCACATATCGCTTTTTACGTGAAACTTGGTAAAGCATTTTCTGACAGTGTCATTATCGAGCATACGGCAGCGGCCCACGTGGGGGATGGTACAGCGTCGTGGTGGTTAGGTTGGGGCCGGGTGCTTCTCTTTACAACTCTCCTAAGCGTCTTATTTTTCATTCTGGTCTGGCGGCTTTTTGATTTGACCATGATTGAAGGGCACCATTATCGGGCACTTGCCGATGGCAACAGGACGCGAGAACTCATTCGTCATGCCCCACGCGGGCTTCTTCTGGACCGCAAAGGAAAACCGCTTGTGACCAATATTCCATCGTATCGGCTCCTCAGGCCGTGCGATAAAAATCAGCACGAAGACTGTATCACGCAAATAAGCCAGGATCAGGGGAACGCGCTTACGAAAAAAGGGTTGCCCCCTGGGACGTTTTTGGAAGTGGATTATGAGCGTCAGTATACGTATCCGGTAGCGACAAGCCATGTAGTTGGTTACGCTGGAGAACTCACCGAGGGAGAACTTGCAGATGCGTACTATAAACTTCATGATTATCGTAGGGGAGATCGGGTGGGTCGCACCGCCGCGGAGGCGGTGTTTGAGGATCGTCTGCGTGGGCGAGACGGGAAGGAGCTTGTAGAAGTAGATGCTCAAGGGGTTATTCTTCGGACGCTTGGGCGGGATAAGGAATTGCCTGGAGAAAATATCACATTATCTATTGATGCAGATTTACAGCAGGCAGTATATGAGGACTTTCCCAAAAGTGCAAAAGGAGCGGTTATCGTGAGTAAACCGGGTACAGGGGAGATATTGGCGCTTTATTCGAGCCCCTCATTTAATCTCGATGCATTTTCCAAAGGGCTATCCGAGGAAGCTTACGATGCCCTGGTGAATGATCCTGATCGGCCGCTTTTCGATCGTGCAATCGGCGGCACGTATCCGCCCGGATCGACGTATAAAATCGTTACGGCAATTGCGGCACTCGAAGAGGGAGCGGTGAGGGGTCCTACCATCATTGATGATGTGGGAGTATTGAAGATCGGCCCTTTTAGTTTTCCCAACTGGTATTTCAAACAATATGGGAAAACGGAAGGGCCAGTCGATATAGTCAAAGCGATTCAACGGAGCAATGATATCTATTTTTATAAAGCGGGCGAGTGGCTAGGAATTAGTAAATTGGTTTCCTGGTCGCGGAAGATGGGACTGGGTAAACCGTTCGGCATTGAGCTTGCTGGCGAAGCGGGCGGTATCATGCCGGATCCCCAGTGGAAGGCACAGCTTTTTTCATCGGCAAAAGATAAAGAGCTTCAAAATGACCAGTGGTATTTGGGCGATACCTACCACGTGGGAATTGGTCAAGGGTACCTTTTGGTGACGCCGCTTCAGGTGAACACATGGACGAATATTGTCGCAAGTGGGGGTAAGCAGTGTAAACCCACGATAAAAAAAGCATCTCCCTATGTGACGGGTAAAGATAACTGCAAAGATTTGGGATTGAAAAAAGAGACGATCGATCTTATCACCGAAGGAATGAAAAGGGCATGCGAAACCGGCGGAACCGGGTATCCACTTTTTAATTTTGCCATGAAAGACCTAGGCGGAAAACTTACCCCCATTGCAAATGTCAGTACGCCGTCTGGTGCTCTCACACAGATTCCTGTGGCATGTAAAACTGGGACAGCGGAATACGGTGATCCGGACAACAACACACACGCGTGGTTTACTGCGTTTGCACCACTTCGATCTATTGATTCCGGGAATCAAAGCATCAAACAGGATCAAAATATCATTACTGGCGATCCGGAAATCTCCGTCACTGTTCTTGTTGAAGGCGGCGGTGAGGGAAGCACCATTGCGGCGCCCATTGCCAAAAAGATTTTCGAGACGTGGTTTAGTAGGTAAAGGCGCATGATTTGCTTGTCTTAAGCTCATGGATGAGGAAACCAAGTATTGGGTGGCGTTTAGCGTATTTCCCGGTGTAGGGCCGGTGCGGTTTAAACTTCTCCTTGACTATTTCGGCAGTGCGAAAGCGGCATGGCGCGCTCCCACTTCTACATTAAAACAGATTAAACTCGGCGAAAAGTTGACGGGCGAGTTTGCGACGTTTCGAAATAAGTTTGACATCGAAGACTATGCCAAACAACTCAATACTCTGCGCGTTTCCGTATTAACTTTGAAAAGTCCGAAGTATCCATCCCTCTTGAAACAGATTTCCGACGCACCGTTTGTACTCTACATAAAAGGAAGAAAGCCTGATCGCCCGATCGACCTCGCGCGCACAATCGGCGTCGTGGGGACCCGGAAGATTACCAAGTATGGCGCGGAAGTGACGCGGAGACTGGTAACGGGACTTGTGTCTTACGGATTTACCATCGTGTCGGGGTTAGCTTACGGCGTGGACGCGGCTGCCCACCAGGCGGCAATCGATGCAGGCGGGAAGACAATTGCAGTTCTCGGATGCGGTATCGATATTATTGCCCCACCGAGTAACACGCGACTGTATCATCAAATTGCGGAAGACGGGTGTGGGGCGATTGTGTCCGAAATGCCCCTGGGGTTGCGGCCAAATGTAGGATTATTTCCTGCTCGGAACCGCATCATCAGCGGATTAAGCCTTGGCGTGGTTGTGACAGAAGGAGCGGATGACAGCGGAGCACTTATCACGGCAAGAAACGCGGGGGAACAGGGGCGGGAAGTGTTTGCCGTACCGGGACCCATCACCAGTCTCTATAGCCGCGGACCGGCAAAACTTTTGAAAAATGGGGCGAAGCTTGTGGAAAACGTTGAGGATATTATTGAAGAACTCGGGCTTGGGGACCTTCGACCTACGGCTTTTTGCGGGAGCGGTAAAGGGGGTAAAGGCGACACAAAAGAAGAACAAAAAATTATTGAATGCTTAGTTGATCGCCATTTGTACATCGATGAATTAGTACGCCTCACAGGTCTTGCCGCTTCCGTCGTGACGGGTACCATCACCGTTTTGGAGATGAAGGGGATAGTAAAAGACTTCGGGGAGAAAGAATACGGACTTGTGTAGTCGGAAGGTCCATCGTATATATCTAGTATATACTTAGTATATACTACGTATATACTATAATCTTCCAAATTTCACGATATTGCGGGTCTCATCATGGGTTGTCCTTCCCGCCAAACGGCGCTGTTGGTCGGCATTCCCAATTGCGGGTCCTGCCGCGGGCTTTCTCCCATCAATCGTCCTCGGTAGCACCTCCTTTCTGATCTTTCTTGTCTTCTGACCACATTACAACCCACAGGTTCTTCCAACGGATTTTTGTAGTAAGGCACCTCCGGGCGATTGATGGTCCGCCAGCTGGCGGATGCCCGCGTCACCCGCACGATACGCTCGTTGAGAAATAGTAGATTGCGGGTGGCAACTGCGAAGGATTTCCAGCGTTCCCGGAGTCCCGCGCGAATGCCTCCCATATCGTCCAAAACATCCCACAGGGTAGGTATGTGATCAAAAGACATGATAGAAAGTATCCAAGGTTGGTGCGGGACGAGGACAACGCTCGGAACGCGCAGTTGACAGGACCCGCAATGAAATATGTCCCTTACCGTCCGATGGATACGAAGTCGGCAAAATCATAAGCTGCTAGTGGACTTACCGGCAAAAACATCGCAATATATTAAAAGGTAGGTCGTTTCGCTACTGGCGACTTGTGCCATTCTTTTGTACCGTAGTATAATCGCGCGTTATGCAACTTATTATTGTTGAATCACCAACGAAAGCTCGGACGCTGACAAAATTTCTCAAAGGAAAATACCAGGTGGAAGCCACCATGGGTCATGTCCGTGATTTGCCCAAAGCAGATTTGGGAGTGGACCCCGAACATGAATTTAAGCCACGCTACGTGATCCCCAGGGATAAAGCCAAGCGCGTGCGGGAACTGAAAGATATCGCAGCAAAAGCAGATCACATCATTCTCGCTACAGACCCCGATCGTGAAGGTGAGGCAATCGCGTGGCACGTGTCGGAGATATTAAAAGATAGCGATAAGCGAAAAGTGAAAAGTGATAAGCAAGACAACAAGGCGCGAGCGACTTCTAACTTATCTCTTATCGCTTCTCCCTTTTCTCGCATCGTTTTCCATGAGATTACCGAAACGGCGATAAACGATGCGCTGACGCATGCGCGCACGATCGATACGAAGCTTGTGGATGCTCAGCAAGCCCGCAGGGTGCTTGACCGTTTGGTGGGGTACAAATTGTCGCCGCTCCTTTGGAAAAAATTATCCAAACGATGGCTTTCTGCCGGCCGCGTCCAATCGGTTGCCGTCCGGCTTATTGTCGCACGGGAGCGGGAAATTGAGAAATTCGCCAAAGAAGAATATTGGACGATAGAAGGGGAGTTTAATCCGACAAATACTACAAATCCGACCAATAAACAAATAGCTTCCCAGCTCGTTTCCAAAGACGGTAAAAAATACGAAGAGACTATCACCCTTGATCTTTTCGACGGGAAATATACGACCGCAAAAACAAGTATTCCTACGCATGATGCTGCGGATGCCATTATGAAAGACTTGAAAGCACCGTTTACCGTATCGGCCGTCGATAAAAAAGAAGTGAAGCGAAGCCCGGCTCCTCCGTATACGACCAGCACGCTTCAACAGGATGCGGGCCGCAGGCTCTATTATTCCGCTAAACGGACGATGCAGCTTGCGCAAAAACTCTATGAGGAAGGGTATATTACGTACCATAGGACAGACAGCGTGAATTTGTCGGAGAAATTTTTAGGGGAAGCCCGCGTTTACATAGAAAAGACGTTTGGAGGAGAGTATATTCCCCAAATTCCCCGAACGTTTCAAACCAAATCGAAAGTGGCCCAAGAAGCACATGAGGCTATCCGACCGACAGACGTGAACGTCACCGCGACCATGCTGGATGGCTCAGCGAAGTTCAACTGCGATCCACACCGACTGTATGAACATATTTGGAAGCGCGCGGTAGCAAGCCAAGCCAAAGAAGCGATTTTTGACTCCACGACTATCGATATAATCAGTAGCAACGGCTATCTGTTTGAGGCGCAGGGATCGGTGATCAAATTTGAGGGATTTCTGAAAATCATCGGAAGACCAGCCTCGACTAGCGTGAGTCTAGGCGGGGACACGGATGAGGTGGTTATTCCTGATGTTGCCGTCGGTCAAGCGGTCGGGCTTTCCCAATCTGTTCCCACACAGCATTTTACTAGTCCCCCCCCGCGCTACACCGAGCCAAGCCTTATTAAGACCCTTGAAGAAAAAGATATCGGAAGGCCCAGTACCTATGCGCCGATTATTTCAACGATTCAGGAGCGGCAATATGTGGTGAAGGAAGAAAAAAAGCTGGTTCCGACAGAGCTTGGGAAGTCGGTCACGGACTTTTTGGTGCAGTATTTTCCGGTCATCATGGATTTGCCCTTTACCGCAAAGTTGGAAGGGGAGTTAGATGACATCGCAAACGGCGCCAAAGGCTGGGTACAGGTGATTGCGGATTTTTATGGTCCGTTTGCCAAAGATTTGGATGTCACCTATGATACGGCGGAGAAAGTAAAGACGCCGGTTGAAGAAATCGGTGAAGCCTGTCCCACATGCGGGCATCCGCTCGTCATCCGCATCGGCAGATACGGCAAATTTATCGCGTGCAGTACGTTTCCGGCGTGTAAGTATACCCGTCAGTATTTGGAAAAAATAGACATGAAGTGTCCGAGGTGTGGAGGAGACATTGTGGTCAAAAAGAGCCGGAAGGGGAAGACGTTTTATGGTTGCAGCAACTACCCCAAGTGCAACTTCTCCATATGGAAAAAGGAAGACATCAAGTAAAGTTAAAAGTTAAAAATCAAAAGTCAAAATGTAACGTCTAAACTTTTGAATTTTGCCTTTTTCCTTTCCACTTTGTATTATAGAGGTATGGACGATCGCACGAAAACGCTTGCTGCGGTAACGGTTATTGTGGGCGTTTGCGTGTTTGTCGCCATCGTCGTCGGAGTTTTGGTATCCGGTAAAAAAATAGTTTCTCCCGTGCCGGAGGAGAACGCGATACAGATTATTTTCGTTTCGCCCTCGCCTATTACTGCTACGCCGACTCTCACAGAAACACCCTCACCAAAGACGTCCAAATCTACACCGAATGCGACGGATACGCCGTCCGAGTAACGCTCATGGAACAACTGCTCGCGCTCGACCAGCAACTTTTTTTATTCTTCAATCACTTGCCGCACGTATGGCTCACCGATGTTGTTGCCATATATCTTTCCGGCATAGGAACCGCCGGGTTGGTATGGATCATGGTGAGTTTCTTCCTGTTTCTGCGCGAGGAGGAAAAAGATCATTGGTTTTTTTTGCCCGTCGTTTTAGGCGCAGCGTCCAGTTGGTTTATCACGGAACTCTTATTAAAGCCGCTTATTGCTCGCCCCCGGCCGACGTTGGACATGGGAGCGATGATTATCGGCAATACGTTAAAAGATTTTTCCTTCCCTTCTGCGCATGCCACATTTGCCTGGGCATTTGCGGTGATTTTAGCGAAAAGTGAGCCGCGGGCAAAATGGCTGTTTTATCTTTTAGCGATCCTTATTTCGTTTTCGCGGATTTATTTGGGGAAACATTACCCATTAGATGTACTCGGCGGAGCCGCTATTGGTGTCGCGATCGGCTTAGTTGTTAACGAGGTCGCATCGCGTATCAAGCCACACGCTAAACGCGCAAAAAAGCGCCGCGCGAAGTGAGAATTGATATAATACGGCAATGATCAAGCTCAATGCTAAAGAACTCCGCACGACCGCAGTGGACGAGGAGGTAGCCAAATCCATCAAGAAACATCCCATCACCATTATTTTAGATAATGTACTAGACACCTATAATGTCGGGTCGATTTTCCGGTTAGCCGATGCCGTGGCAGCCGAGAAAGTGTATCTTTGCGGGCAGACGCTCACGCCTCCCAACTCACGCATCAAAAAAGCGTCGATTAATACGTGGCAATGGGTTGGTTGGGAATATCGAGAAAGCGCTATGAGCGCAATTGTAAAAGTCAAAAGTCAAAATGCAAAAGTCAAAATTGTTGCGGTGGAACAAGACGCGCGGAGTAGGCCTTTTTATCAAGTGAACTATGAATTTCCATTGGCCATTGTTGTGGGAAATGAAACGTACGGCGTATCAAAAGATGTATTGGATACGGCGGACGAGATCGTCGAAATGCCGATGTGGGGGATTAATAAAAGCCTCAATGTAATGGTGAGTTGTGGCATCATCCTCTACGAAATCATGAAATCGAGTTAGACTCGATGAAACAGATCTCTTGAAGTAGAACCTATCTCATACATCGTCACTCTGGCTTGTCCAGAGTCCGTAAATCCTGTTTCGGATTCTGGACGCGCCTTCGGCTTGCCAGAATGACGTAATTCTCGTAATTATGAGATGACTTCTATTATTAGTGAACCTCATAGAGATATTGGCCGGTTGCCGAATATACTTGTTTAATGCCCGTGTTTGCAAAAGGCAATTGAAGCGGATTTGGGCTATAGATATATCGAATACCTTTTTTCATGACTTCCTCTTTCAGCTTTCGTACCTTTGATTGATCTTCATCGAGTAAACCCGATGGAGACGCCAGGAGTGATATATCGTATAAAAATGCCGCACGACCGTCTACGTCTAAATTGGGGAAGTCGATTTGCGACGAAGTGAAGTAACTTCTTTTATTTCCAAAAGCGGTGAATGTAGGAGATGTGTACTGGTACCAGTCCTGTATGTTGCGCGTCGATTTATCCATAGTGGCAGAGGGAAGTTCAAGTACGGTATCATCATATGTTCCGTGAGACTGGAGATATTGATACATCGCAAAACGCGACAAATCATGTCTTACTTTGGGAGTCGTGACATATCTGGTCCATATTTCATACGTCGATGGGATGGTCATAACGATAAGTGTGCCTATAATGAGCCACCTTGCGAATTTAGGTATAGGAAGATTGCTGATAAGGGCAAGTCCGTGAGCCCCAAAGAGTGCACAAAAAAATGGGTAGTACCAAGATAGCTGGATAATTTCAAACACTTTGACGCTTTGAATGAAAAAAAGCGGGATACAAAGTGACGTGGCGGTCATAACCACCATCGTAAGAGCAAAAAGAGACGGCGGTTTATGACGCTTCAACCATGCAAAGCCGCCTATGAGCATGCCGAATAGTCTGGTCCCGAGATTTCCGAAAATATACAAAAATAATCCGTACGCCTCAATTTCAAAAATGCCGCGAATAACCCCGAGCTTCGTATAGGTATAGTGTTTTTCTTCATATCCATACCACGGAAGACTATCGGTGAGTACCTTGTGCGGTTCCCAGAGAGGAAAAAAAATGAGGTAATTCCCTCGTCCGGCGAATACCCCATAGGTCGCAAGTGCCGTTGCCATGGCCACAAGAAAAGGCCCAATGACGCGATACCGTTTGCGGAGGCATTCTATGGTACAGAAAAACGTAAAGCCGGAAAAAAGGACAATTCCTGCGTATATTTTGAATACCGGGGTGAGCCCGATGAAGAGAGCGAGGACATAGAGCCAACCGATTTTCCGGTCATGAAGGTAATGGTAGAGAAGAAGAAGCGCGGATACGACAAAGACAAGCGATAACGCAAACGGCCAATTAAGAAGAGCCGATGAGGGTTGATCGATGCCAAAGACGCTGGTGAGGGACGCAGTTGGATGCCCCTGCAACCGCAACATAAATCCAAAACTTCCACCGAACATCGCTAAAAACACTCCCCAAACGCCCGCATCTTTCCGTTTGGTCCAGATAAAGAGAAGTGAGTAGACGCCAAATCCAATGCATAAAGCCACAAGGAGGGGAAAGTAATGAAAAAATAATGATTCATCCGAGATACCGGACAAGGTGCTGACGTTGGCAATAAGGAAATCCGCAAAAAAATGATAGCCTTTAAGTGGTACGCCTGCAAACCCCGGGTTTTCCGGCGGAAAATGCGCTTTCAGTTCGTGAATATAAGAGAGATGATAGATGTCATCACTGCCATAAGAAACCGTGTTTCCCCATACACCAGAAAGGGTCACAGGGAGACTAAAGAGGATAGCAAGTATGGTAACGACGAGAAAAGGGAGAGAGTGATTTTTATCCAATGAAAAACACGGTTTTAGTTTTTTTACCTCCGCCGCGGCGATGGCCAATAGGGGAATCAAGGCGATTGGCAGCGCATGCACCCAGGACGTGATATACGTGGCCAGGGAAAAAATGAGGATCCCCGTGGCAATCGGAAGTACGATAGATTCAGGCGTCAGAAGCGTCAGGTGAAGTTTTGAAAGGATCCATTTGCCCGGTAAATAAAAGTAGACCAAAACGACGAAGAAAAATAGTACCGTTTCAACGATACCGTTTCCGAGGTAGAGGGGGTGCATAATTTCCCGTATAATATCAACTATCGATACAATATGGAATTCATACGAAAACATCCCCGGATATTGCTTGCTTTTTGTGGGGGCTTGTTGCTCGCGTGTTTTTACTTTTTTAGCCGAGAAGTAAAACGGGGATTTTTGAAACAGGCAGACTTTGATACCACGGTGCGGTTGCAGGACAAAATGCCCAGCTCCGCCAGCCGGATTGACGAGATGTGGGAAGATGTGGCGTTTTTCGTGACGCCGGGGCCATCGATGGCAATTATAATCGTTATAACCATTATAACGATTATAAAAGAAAAAACCGCCAAAAGGCGCTTGGCGTCACTAGCTATCCCGGTACTTTTTGGACTCCTTATTCTTGGGGAGATCTATGGGAAAAACGTAGTTCATCACCCAAGTCCTCCCTTTTTTATGATTAAAAACCCGACCACGATATTTCCGAAATACTATATTAATGAAGCGTATTCATATCCTTCGGGCCATGCCGCCCGTGCGGCATTCCTTGGATTTTCCTTCTTATCACTTATCACTTATCGCTTATCGCTGTCGAAAAAGAACTTGAAGAAGTGGATAGTAGTTGGGGCACTGACGTTTCTTTTTGTTGCGATAGTTGCCATCGGTCGCATTTACCTCGGCCACCACTGGCTTTCTGACGTTATTGGAGGAGGTTTAGTGGGGTCGGCGTTGGGGATTTTTTCTCTCGTAGTCAGGTAGCAAATTTCTTGACATAATTACATACTGCGATACACTAAATATATATGAATAATTCCAACACGCCCGTGAGTGATACTGTTAGTGCGGAAGAGGCTCTTAAACGGAAGATTTTGGAAATGAATACGTTCATCAACAATATTCCGGATATGGCGTGGTTAAAAGACAGTCAGTCACGGTTTATTATCGCGAATAAAGCGTTTGGTGATGCCGTTGGGAAGAAGCCTGAAGAGTTGACCAGATACACGTGTGAAGTGTGTTTTCCTCTTGAAGAAGCAAAAAAACACGCCGAAGATGATCAACGTGTCATGAAGAGTCGGAAGCAGACGAGGATTATTGAGAAAATTGCGGGTAAAGATGGAGACATATGGTTGGAAACAATTAAATCGCCGATTATTGATGAAAATGGTAATGTCACCGGGACAGTGGGAATTGCTCGCGACATTACTATCCGCAAAAAAGCAGAAACGGAGTTGGAAGAGACAAAACGAAAGTTACAGGAGCAGTTAGGGGAGACTGAACGGATGAACAACATGATGATCGGTCGTGAGTTAAAAATGGCGGAGATGAAGCAAGAAATTGATGAGTTGAAGAAAAAAATTTCTTCTCTGCAAGCACACTAGTGCAGACTGTGATATAGCGCTGTCTCCATGCTGGAATGCAAAATATGGTTGCCCCTATGTCAATACCAAGTAGAAATGTCCGCTTTTTCGCAAAGTAGAAATGTCCTCTTT
>CAZOTW010000005.1:0-37839 GCA_964582845.1 uncultured Gammaproteobacteria bacterium | reverse complement strand
ATCACTTTTTTCCACGGCCGAAATTTTAGACCCCCCTTTAAAAATATTTAAATTACATTATAAAAATTTATTAATTATATTTAAAATATGGAAAAAACGGTATCCATCAAAATGTCTGAAGTCGAACACGCCAAGTTTGTTGCTGCTTGTAAAAAATTTGGAGTATTACGCAATAATTTCGCCAAAAAAGCTATTTTAGACAAGATAAACGAGTCGGGAGGTAAAGAAATTGAATAATTCATTGCCAGAAATCAAAATGGTCCCACTGGATGCAATCCATAAAAACCCGAAGAACCCCCGCATAATCAAGGATGAAAAGTTTAAGAAACTGGTCAACTCTATCATTTTTTTTCCTAAAATGTCATCAAAACGTCAGGTGATATATGACGAAACTGGTATGATCTTGGGCGGCAATATGCGGTATGAAGCCATGCTTGATATATCCAAAAAAGGCAGATCAAAGATTGAATCTATACTCAAAGAGAAATCGACCGCAACCAAAGATCTGTCCGGTAATATCGATATCCTTGAGCCGCTGTTTCGTGGGATATTTCCTGAAGGATGGGCGATTTGTGCCGACGATTTTACCGAAGATGAAAAACAGGAATTTGTTATCAAGGATAACATTTCGGGCGGTTCGTGGAATTGGGAAAGCCTTGCAGGTGGTTTTGAATTAAATGATTTGATTGAATGGGGTTTTGATGAATGGGAACTTGGACTCTCTCCAAAACCAGAAGTAGAAGTTCCCGAAGAAAAAAAACCAGACAAGAACACAATAAAGAAATGCATCTGTCCGGAGTGCGGCCATGAATTTGAGCCTTAAAGAATGCATGTTCTGCAAGGAAAGAAAACCGATTTCGATGTTTAACAAAAACACCAAAGCGCCGGATGGTCATTGGGCGTGGTGTAAGGTTTGTGAGAAGAGGTCTGGTTTTTACGAGAAGAAAAGAGAGATTGAAAATGATGCTATGCGAATAGTTTCTTTTTCTGGGGGCAAAGATTCTACCGCAATGCTTCTAAAGCTTATCGAAGAAAAAAGAAGGGTGGACAAGGTAATATATTTTGACTGTGGTTCTTTTGAATGGCCTCAAATGGCAGAGCATATAAACCTTGTAGAAAAAAATACTGGTATTAAAATACAAAGAGTTAAGCATAAGGTAGATTTTTATGATATGGCCAAAACATTGCAGCCAAACAACAAAGAAATTAATGGGTGGCCAACACCGATGATGCGTTGGTGTACGCTGCTTAAATTATTAACAATCAGGCAGGCGTTAAGAGAATACAGGCCATATATTTTTTATTTTGGGTTTGCAGTTGATGAACCAAAACGAGTAATTAAGGCAGCACAAAAGGGATTCCATGTAACGCACGATCATTTCCAGTCAAACGAATACCCGCTGGTTGAATGGGGCATGACTGAAAAGGATTGCCTAAAATACTGTTTTGACCGAGGTTATAGATGGTCAGGACTATACGATCATTTTAGTCGGGTGTCGTGCTGGTGTTGTCCACTTCAAAATCAAACAGACCTTGCAAAACTTTGTAAATATTATCCTGATATGTGGAAAAAATTAAAAGCATGGAATGAAGAAATGCCAAAACCGTACAAAAACGATCCTGGCATTTTTGATAAAATGGAAAGAAGGGTTTATTTTCCTGCGGTTTCTTCGGAAGGTGGAAAACCTTGAGGAAAGTATTTTTTGCGCATGTGAATAACAGCCTGTTTCGACACACCACAAGCCGTGGCAATTTCTTTTATGCCCCAACCTTTTTCTTTTGCTGTTATGAAATGTTCTCTTGTTACCTTGGCCATACAAAACCTCCTGTTAAAGAAATTAAACTGATACTGTTGAAAGAGACACCTCAAAACCCCCCAGTGCGGAGAGTTTTGAAAAGTCGATCTGACACCGCAGTTTTCGACACGAAACCGATGACCCCTAACATGATTTCCAGGTTTGTGGACTTGCTCAAGCCTATTTGTCTTTACCTAATCCGGTTTGAGATACAAATAAAAAAGCCCGTATTTAATCAGACTTTCCTTTCCCCCCCTACCACGAAAGGGAATGGTGCGATTAAATACGGGCATAATAGTCGTGCGCGTATTGTGAGATGTGGTAGGGTACTGAAAAAGAACTAAGAAAAAATTATAATTAAATATAGCTATAAACCATTAAAAAATCAACCTGTTTTTAATAAAAATATGTATTTTGAGTTAGAATACATCGCGGAATTGATGATATGACCGCAGGCCGAAAACGAAAACCGACACAATTCCACGTCATAAACGGCACAGACCGCCCCTGCCGCCGCAACGAAAATGAACCTACACCAGAAATAGATAGTGAAATACCACTACCACCAGCGCATTTGACGGATCACGCAAAAGTCGAATGGTTGAGAATGTCGAAAGTTTTATATAATAACGGATTGTTGACACAATTAGACTACGCAGAATTTGAAATCTATTGTCAGGCATGGGGTGTTCTCAGAGAAGCCGACGAACTAATGAAGAAAACGTTTATATCTATGAAAACTTCCGATGGAACCAGCATTAAAACCGGCCTTATAATGGTAACGAAAAACGGCAATGTGATAAATTCTCCATTTCTAAATATAGCGAATACGGCGAGAAGGGATTGTCATAAATTTTTAAGCGAGTTTGGGATGACGCCATCAAGCAGAACAAAAACTAAAGATGTAAATTCACAGCGTAAACAAAATAAATTTTACAACAACGTAAATGTTCAGGCTTGTTGATGAAAGATTACGCATCCATAGCTATAGAATACGCTAAAGCTGCCATTGCCGATAAAAAAAATAAGCGGCATGGCCGATGGATACGATTAGCGGCACAGCGGTTCATTGATGACCTAAAGAGATCGAAAGCGAAAGAATGTAACTTTAAGTTTGATAAATGGAACGGCGATAATGCCTGTGATTTTATAGAAAAACTGCCACACGTTGAGGGTAAATGGGATTCTCCAACAATCATACTTATCCCGGCACAGTGTTTTTTTATTGTTCAACTATTCGGATTCCGTGATAAAAAGACAGGTTATAGGCGTTTTACTTCTGCATTGTTTGCAACAGCAAGAAAAAGTGCCAAATCAACTATTTCAGCGGCAATAATGCTTTATTGTAAATGCTGCGAAGAAGAGCCAGGGGCGCAACTATTGAGCGCGGCAACTACCTTTCCACAGGCTGCAATAATATTTACAATAGCAAAAAAGATGGTGGAAAAAACCCCTGATTTAAGAGAGGCATTCGGGCTTGAAGTATGGTCAAAGGCGATTACAAGGATTGAAACAGGAAGTAGCTTTAAGCCGATCCATGCAAAGGCAAGCACTCAAGACGGGCTTAACCCTTCCCATACCGCGCTTGATGAAATCCACGCCCACAAAACGGCAGACCTGTTAAACGTATTGACATCGGCGGCAGGAGCGCGGTCTAATCCGCTGTGGCTTTATACCACCACAGAGGGATACACTTCGCCGGGACCGTGGGGGGAACTGCGCGATTTCGCAAAAAAATTACTTCTTGGCGTTTTCGGTAATGACGCCGATCATTTTCTCGCTTTGTTCTGGGCTGTTGACGATGAAGACAAGTCGGCCGGAATAAAAGCCGATGACGACTTCGATGAATCCGTATGGGTAAAAGCCAATCCGTTGATTGAATCGAATCCTAATCTTCTGACGGCGATACGTAAAGAAGCGATCGAAGCAAAGCAGATGCCGTCAAAGCTTGCAGAATTTAAGATTAAAAGACTTAACCGTCAAGCCTCTACCGCTGGAGGATGGATTGATCTTATCAAATGGCGGGCCTGTTCGTCAGAAATTGACCTTGAGTTTCTAAAGGGTTATCCATGTTATGGTGGTCTCGATTTGGCAAGTACAATGGATTTAGCGGCATTCAGGCTACTATGGGATGTGGAGGGGATGTATTATACTCACGGCTGGCGCTGGTGTCCTGAAGATGCAATAAAGTACCGCACCGAGCGCGGGACCGTTCCGTATGCTGCATGGGTAAACACTGGATTGATCAAGCGGACAGAAGGGAACGTAATTGATTACGAAGTAGTAGAAAACGACATAAAAGAACTTGATTCGAGGTTTAAAATACAGAAAATAGCCTTCGATACGTGGAATGCGGCAGGGACGGCAAATAATTTAACAAAGAGCGGAATGAAATTGGTAGAGTTCATCCAAGGCACGAAAAGCTTTCACCCGGCGATGAAAAAACTTGAAGAGCTATACGTATCTGGTAAGATAAAGCACGGCGGCGACCCGGTATTAAATTGGTGCGCGTCGAACATCGTTGCCCGTAGAGATGTAAATCTTAATATGGCACCCGATCGAAAAAAATCTGTAGATAAAATAGATGATATGGTTGCACTGCTTATGGCTATAGGAATTACAATTGAAAATCAAGATCCTGTAAAATCAGTTTATGAGGAAATGGAATACAATGAGATTCTCAATAGGATGTCTTTGTAATAAAAACAGGAGGAATAATGTCACGACCAAAAGGAAGTAAAAACAAATCAGATGAAACAATTGCCAATATCAAAAAGACTGAAATAGAACGTGGTTTGCAACAGAATTCCATCACATCAGAACCAGAAGAAGAGAAGTTAGTTTCTCATTTCGAAGCAGCACAGCACCTCCGAACGTCAGAATCAACAATAAAAATATGGATTGACCACGGCCATTTAGAAGAGAAAAACAGACGTATACCTATGCTATCAATTACAATGTGCAAGTTCAATTCGAGACGTCCGGTATGACTGAAGAAAACGAAGACTCGCTTCTGCCGAAAAAAAGCTTGTTTAATATTCCAGAGGTAGCCGATTATTTCTGCGTTACCGAGCGAACTATACGGCTTTGGATTGAGCATGGGCATCTTTCGAGTGAAAAGATTGTCGGATCTGTTCGTGTTTCTAGGGAGTCGATTATTCGGTGTAGATTTAATAAAAAGTAAAATTGCCAATCTGCATTTAGCCGGTAAATTAATTTATACCGGCTTTTTTTTATCTCTAAATTTCCTAAAATTTCCTAAAATTTCACAGTTTTTATACATGAGTGTATTGAATTATCCTTAATTTGTACACTTTAAAGTATGTTTATTGTTAAATTGACCGATTAAGGTCATTTTAATCATTGAGCGTACTTAATGGGATTTTTTGGAAATATTAAAAAGCTGTTCAAAAACGATATTGCCCTTAATGATCCGAAGGCGTGGAGTTCTGCGTTTTGGAATACCTTCGGATCACAAACCCCTGCCGGTGAAAATGTAGACGAATACAACGCGATGACATACAGCGCGGTTTGGAACGCTGTATACCAAATTTCATCTACTTCTGGCAGTTTGCCACTCCATTTACGACAACACAAGGCAAGAAAGACGCGATACGCTACTGAAAATAGTCTCTATCGCGTGATGCATACCCAATTCAATCCGTTTATGACCGCAAAAATAGGACGTGAATGCCTGATGTCACATGTACTTACATGGGGCAATGGGTATGCCGAAAAGGTAACAAATGGCATGGGTGATATAGTCGAGCTATGGCCGATAACTCCGAATAGAGTATCCCCAAAGATGGAAAACGGGGAAATTATATACGTAGTCAGGGTTGGAAATGAGGATATTCCTCTAAAACGTGACAAAATACTACATATTGCTGGATTTGGTTTTGACGGACTTGTCGGATATTCACCTATTTCGATGGCACGTAAAAATATCGGGTGGGGAATGGCAATGGAAACGTACTCTTCCAATTTTTTTGGAAAGGGTACTCATCCTGGGGTTGTAGTGTCTCACCCAGGCCCGGCAATGTCGGCGCAAGCACATGACAATTTAAAAAGGTCACTGACAGAAACGTATAGCGGTTTAGGAAATTCTCATAAACTAATGCTTCTTGAAGAAGCCATGGAGATAAAAAGCCTTGGTTTTTCCCCTGAAGATTCGCAGTTTTTAGAGTCAAAACAGCATCATATCACCGATGTTGCGCGGTGGTTTAATATTCCACCGCATAAACTGAAAGATATGTCGAAATCGTCTTTCAACAATATTGAGGCTGAAAATGCGTCTTACGTAATCGACACTATTTTACCTTGGGCAATTCACCTTGAGCAAATATACGACACTCAGCTTTTAAATAAAAGGCAATATGAATCGGGTCTGTATTTTAAGCATGTCTTAGAAGGGCTTTTAAGGGCAAACTCCAAAGAACGGGCAGAATTCTATAAAATTATGATCGGTAATACGATGATGACCCCTAATGAGGCAAGGGAAAAAGAGGATATGAATCCGAGTGATGATCCACTTGCCGATGAACTATGGGCACCTACCGGCAATATACCATTAAGCAAGTTTTCTGAATATCTAAGCAAAAATCAAAATACTTCATCGGTAAAAACAGAAAAAGAAACCGACGATATCGATGATAATTCGGTAACTAAAAACGGTAAAAAAATGAGACTTTTTGCAACATAAAAAAGGACTTCAAAATGATTACAATGCGAAAAATGGCATCGAGAAAAATTGACAACAAGATAAACGTGCAGAACAAAGATGATGAGGCAACCATTTACTTGTATGGTGACATCGGAGGATGGTTTGGGATTGATTCGACTGAGTTTATCAAGGAGTTAAACGGAATTACCGCAAAAACCATCCATCTTCGCGTTGATTCTGGCGGCGGCGACATTTTTACGGCGCGGGCAATGAAAACAGCTATAATGCAGCATAAATCGAAGGTAATCGCGCACGTTGACGGTCTCGCAGCTTCTGCGGCATCATTTCTCATTATGGGTGCCGATGAGGTTGAAATTGTTGATGGCGGATTTTTGATGATTCACAATGCACTATCGTTTCTCGACCTGTTAGGTTATTTCAACATTGATGACCTTAATAAAATTGCAGAAACAATTAGCAAGGAAATAGATCTTCACGGAAAAATAAATCAGTCAATAGCCAACGATTACGCAAAAAAGACCGGAAAAGAAGCCTCCGAGTTTCTTGATTATATGAACAAAGAAACATGGTTTACCGCTCAGGAGGCGCTTGATATTGGCCTTGTGGATCGAGTATACGATGGCGATCCGGTCGAAAACAAATACGACCTTTCGATATATAATAACGTGCCGGAAATCATGCGAGCGCGAAGTAAGGTGAATTCAGGTGATGAAAAAGAGATTAACGAGCGCGATTTAGAGAAAGACCTGCGAGATGCCGGTTATTCCCGTAATCGAGCTAAAAATATAGTGGCAAAGGTTTTTCGTGACGAGCGAGACGCCCGAAGCGAACCGGAAACTCATGATGTGCGAGATGCACAAACTGAGGCCGGTGCCGATCAGCGAGATGCTGGTGAGCAGCCACAAGCAGAAGTGGTGGACGAGGTTGACCATATCGAACAGGCAAAAAAATTGGTTGATCCAGTCGTCGAGTTGTTGGAAAAAACAAAACAAATCACAAAAAAGGAGTAAGCTGTATGAAAACTATTACTCAGCTTAAGGACGAATTGAAGCAACTGTTAAAGGCTTCGGCGGATATCGATGCAAAAGCAACTGCTGAAAATCGCGGTCTTTTGGAGGCTGAAAAGTCTCTTAAAAATCAACTTCTCGATAAAGTTGAAGAGATCCAGGACGAAATCAAGGTGCGTGAGCGCGAAATCCGTATCGCCGATGCAATCAATCAACCCGGCGATGCAATGACTGTTCCGAAAACGGAGCGTGTGGATATCGGTCGCGACAGCAGATCGAAAGACAAGTTTGGTTCACTTGGTGAAAATATCGCTGCCATGATCAATGCAAGTCGTCCAGGCGGTGCATTTGATCCGAGGTTGCACAATGCTGCTACCGGAATGGGCGAGACCGTTCCGAGCGATGGTGGTTACCTGTTGCAGAAAGATTACGCAGACAAGCTCACTGAAAACCTTTTCGACAACAGCCTGATACTCGGCAAGTGCGAAAGAATTCCCATTTCCGCGAATTCCAATTCCATCACGATCAATGGATACGATGAAACCAGCAGGGCATCAAATACGTTCGGCGGAATTACCATTTACAACAATGATGAGGCCGACGAAAAAACTGCGTCGAAGCCGAAGTTCCGCCAAGTCGAACTGAAGTTGAAAAAGTACATCGGTCTGGTGTATCTTACCGATGAACTGCGCATGGACGTTGCCGCAATGGAAGCTCGCATTTCTAACGCTTTCGGATCCGCTTTTGATTTCAAGGTTCAGGGCGATCTTGTTAACGGAACAGGGGCAAATAACATGCTCGGCATTATGAATGCCGGGAGTCTCGTTTCAGTTGCAAAGGAAGCTGGACAGGGTGCCGACACGATTCTTGCCGAAAACATTATCAAAATATATTCACGTCGGTTTGCTGCACAAACGGCGAATTACGCATGGTATTACAATCAGGACATCGAGCCGCAGCTGTTTACCATGACAATCGCAGCTGGTACCGCCGGAATCCCTGTTTTCATGCCTGCTGGCGGCCTTAACAACGCCCCGTATAACACGATACTCGGTCGTCCGGCATATGCCATTGAGCAGTGTTCGACGCTCGGCGACAAGGGCGACATCATCCTTGCAAACTTCAAGGATGGGTACATTGTCGCTGAAAAGGGCGGAATGCAGAGTGATGTTTCAATACATGTAAAATTTGTCAACGACGAAACGGTACTTCGGTTTGTACTTCGTCTCGACGGTCAGCCGTGGCGCGCAACTCCGCTCACCCCGCATAAGGGTAGCAATACGTTGTCACATTTCATCACTCTCGACGCAAGGGCGTAATTAATAATCAGGGGGAAACCCCGGATATTTCAAACAAAATAAAAAGGAGCCTTAGAATGTTCTCTGAAAAACTTAAAATCGTTCCCATTCTCAACAGCGCAAACGTGAGTACCGGGACCGATTGCGACAGCATCAATATGGCAAATTATCACAGAGCGACGCTTATTTTTACCTTCGGCGCTGTGACAACTGACATTACCATCACCCCGACGTGCGGAGCGACGGAAGCCGCAAAAACAACCGCAGTGCCGTTGCAGTACGCAAAGGGTGGGGCCGCAATAGGTACGGCAGTGCTAGGCAGCGCGTCATCGTGCGATGTTCTCGCTGCGTGGACTACTCACGCTTCTGCGGCTTCGATTACCGCCGCAAGCAATCTCATGGCCGTCGTTGAAATCAGCGCTTCGGCAATGGCAGCAAGCAAACCGTGGCTTACCGTTACGGTGGCAGCAGGATCATCCGGCATTTGTCACTGCGTTGCAGTTCTTGAACCTCGCTATACCGGCAACCGTTCCGTAACTGCTCTGAAGTAGTTTAACTTGCGGGAGTAACATCCCGCATACTTTTTGGAGGATATAAAATGTTAGACGCAACCGATCTCGAAAGAATCAGGGATATCGTAAAAGAGGAGATTAACAAAAGCAAAGAATCTTCTTCACCAAAAAAAGCCGACAAGAAAGAGGTAAAAAGTGAACTATAATCAATCCACAAGAGACAGGATAGCGGACATGATTTTAGGTCTGCGTGTTTCAACAACCAACAGCGGGTTGGTTGCCGCTAACTTCGCCACTGGCGGAGTAAATACCAGTCTGTTTAATATTTACGGACGCATTGCAGTAAAACAGCTTTTTATAGAGCTTACGGCCGCTGCCGATGCTAACGCTACACAAGTATTGTTTTATGCGACATTTACAACCCCAGTCATCACCCTAAATGCCATGTGTGGCAAATGTGCAAGTATTGCAAACCTTGAGGCATATGGAAGAATCGTTTTAGCTGGTGGCGCTGTTGCAACTGCTGCCGTAATTACTGATTCGGCAGGGCTGTCGGATGTTGAAACGGCAGGGAAAATACACATTCTTGGTGGAATAACATCAGCAGGAGCAAATACGGTCGGGGTTATAGGTATGCAATCAAGTGATGCTTCACAGGCTGCAACAATAACAGCTACCGCCCACTTGTTTTATGTCCCTATGTCAACAGGTGCCTACGCGGAATCCGCAGTATAATATATGGTTCTTGTCATTGAAACAGCGCCGGGATTAGAACCCGTCTCATTAACCGAATTGGCTGCTCATTTACGCATAGATGAGTACGATTCTGATTCCGGCGCTGAACTTTTAGCTATAATAGAGGCTGCAAGGGAAATTGTAGAAGACATAACTTCGCGTAAGCTGTTTACTCAAACGTGGAATTACTTTATTGATGCCTTTCCAAGTAGCAATTATGTAAAAATACCTTTTGGAAACCTTCAAAGTGTTGCCCACGTAAAATATACCGATTCGGCTGGAACCGTAACGACTATGACCGCAGGAACCGATTACATTGTCGAGACGAATGGTGATCAGTGTGGTAAAATAGTTTTGCCACATGGCGCCACATGGCCGTCATTTACCGAGTATCCGTCAAATCCGATCGAAATACGGTTTGTCTGCGGGTGGGAATACGATAGCGACGAAGTATCGTCGATTCCAAAAAAATACAAACAGGCCATTAAATTAATTTGTGGCGACTTGTATGCAAACAGAGAGGGCCAAGTTTTAAAGAGCGAAGACTATAAAATAAACAAAACAGTGTCGAATCTTTTATCAAGCTGTATTCTGCGTGATACTTTTTTGTGATTAGTAATTTATTGAACTAAGGCAGATATACCGTGATTGATCTTTTTTGCATAGCATCGGGTCCGAGCTTAACAGCCTCAGATTGTGAGCTTGTTAAAAAAAGCGGAATAAAAACCGTTGCTGTAAATAATTCATGGGAAATGGCGCAGTCTTGCACCTACCTATATGCCGGTGACGCTAAATGGTGGAAAGCAAATTTTTCAAAAATAAATATACCAGCCGAAAAGTGGACGTGCTCCGACAGAGCCGCTAACACATATAAATTGCACTACCACATTGCCGCAGGACCGTACAATTCTGGAATGCGGGCGATACAATTCGGGATGTCAAAGGGCTTTAAATCAATTGCGCTTCTCGGGTACGATTGTTCTATTAAAAACGGCATTCATTGGCACGGTGCGCACACTGAACCGGTTTTGAGGAATCCGACAGTATCGAAAATTGAGAAATGGCACGATCAATTTAAGCGTGTTTCTGATATAGCAAAAAAGCAAGGAATAAAAATTTATAATTGTAGCAGATATACTGAGCTTAGTTGTTTTGAACAAGCAAACCTTGAAGAGATGCTTGTATGAACAAAATGCCAATTGATAGCATTCGCGGACGAATACGGTGGTGGATTGAGAGGTTCTCATCTGAACTTGGCGATAATGTTCTCGAAGTTGGCAGTAGGCTTCATAATCCTGATTGCTGGTGGATAAATAATCATGATTTAGCAACAGGAAATTGGACCGGAATTGATATGCAGGAAGGGTATGGTGTTGATGTTGTTGCCGACACCCATTCGCTTCCTGTCGATTGGTCAAATAAATTTACAGGTATATTATGCTCTGAGGTTTTGGAGCACGTCAAAAGACCGTGGATTGCAATTCCAGAGATGTTCCGAGTTCTTCAGCCCGGCGGAACAATAATTATTACCACTCTGTTCTGCTTTCATGTTCATGGCTACCCAGATGATTATTACAGGTATACTGATTCAGGTTTAAAAACGCTGCTTTCAGATGCAGGATTTGTTGACATAAATACAAAATATGGTGGAAACGAAGTTCTTCATTTAAAGAATCATGATGATACTATTTTTTTAAAAAATGCTCCGCATCAAATTTTTGCAGTAGCCAAAAAGCCTGATAGGAATTTTTGCAATGATAAAATTTGATCGTAAATATTGGAAGCGATGGAGAGGCGAGACGGTTGTATGCATGGCAAGCGGGCCAAGCATGACAAGCGAGGACGCTGAGTATTGTAGATATAAAGCAAAGGTTATTACTGTAAATTCAACGTACAGGCTAGCTCCATGGGCCAATGTTCATTACTCAAGCGATCACGACTGGTGGAATGTTCATTTTCGAGATATAATGAACACATGTAAAGGTGAGCTATGGACAGGGTATAGTGAGTACATAAACGACTATATTCATCATTGTCCGTACAATAAAAAAATTAAAGGTTTGAGCAATAAGCCAGGTATTATTTCTTGGGGTGGAAACTCTGGTTTTTGCGCTGTAGGGTTGGCACATCAATTCGGTGCAAAAAAAATAATACTGCTTGGCTACGATATGAACGATAAATACGGGACGGCCCATTGGCACGGTGCGCACGAAGATCCACTCAGAAAGGATTTTAATTTTCCGAAATGGATTGATCATTTTACTGCCGCATATAGTGATTTTAAAAGACTTGGAGTTATGGTAATCAATTGTTCGCGTGAAACATCTTTACCGCTGTACTACCGCGCTGAATTAAAGGACGTATTGTAATGGAAGATTTGACACTGTTGACAACCACAGGGGAACGTCCAGAAGCGTGGTCTATTTGTGAATCTCTGATGTTTAGACAGACGTTTACAGGATCAGTACGATGGATTGTTGTCGATGACGGTACAATCGAACAACCAATTACATTTTTAAGACAAGGATGGACCATAGAGTCAGTTCGGCCTAAACCGTTTTGGAAAACCGGATCAAATACACAGGCGAGAAATATTCTTGCGTGTTTAGGACTTGTTAAAAACGAAAACAGGCTGGTTGTTATTGAAGATGACGACTGGTATTCGCCGGAATATTTAAGCGTAGTTTATGAAAATATTTTAAATTTTGACCTTGTTGGTGAATCTCCGGCTGCTTATTATAACGTTAGCACTGGACGTGGTAGATTGTGCGATAATGATATCCATTCAGGGCTTTGCAGTACCGCTATGAAGGGTAATGCGATAAATTGTTTTAAAGGTATGGCAAAAATCAACCATAAATTTATTGACATACATTTATGGAGAATGTTCAAGGGGAGTAAAAAAATTATAAAAAATACCCGCATGGTTGTTGGTATAAAAGGGTTGCCCGGCAGGAAGGGTATAGGGGTAGGACATCGAGATACATTCGGCGATCCAATGGATTTAAGATCTTGGATTGGAAATGATATTGATATTTATAAAAAATGGATTATCAGCGGGGTGAACGTTGCCGCTTGAAGCAGGAAAATTAAGGCATCGTTTAACGATACTTGAACTGGATCAGGAGCAGGATTCAGATACTGGCGATATGGAAACAGTATGGTCGGAACTTGCGATTGTGTGGGGATCGTTTGAGCCGTATTCAACAAAGGAGTTTATTGCAGCATCGAGTAATCAGAGTCAAACGTCGGTACGCTCCGTTATTCGTTACCGTTCTGACGTAACCGCTGCAATGCGTATTTCTTTCCGAAGTAAATTGTATGAGATAGTCGGGCCACCGCTGCCGGATAAGGAATCCGGGCTTGAATATTTAACGCTGATGCTTGCAGAGGTGACAGATGAATAAAACAGAATTCGGGCTGCAAGGAATCGATGAATTATTAGGCAGGTTTGCATCGATAACAAACGATGTTAAATATAAGGGTGGAAGATTTGCACTCAGGAGAGCGGCAAACGTTGTTGCCAAGGCAGCAAAGCAAGGTGCGGAAAGAATCGATGATCCGAAAACAGGCAGAAGTATTTCCGACAATATCGCCGTAAGATTTAGCAATCGGACCTTCAAGCGAAACGGAAATCTTATGTTTCGCGTAGGAGTAAAGCACGGGTCACTTTTGAAGGATGGTGGAGATGTTTCGCCGAACGCACCAACTCCGCACTGGCGACTATTGGAATTCGGAACTGAAAGAATGCCAGCAGATCCGTTTATGAGGCCAGCGCTTGAAAGTAATATTTCTTCGGCTACCGGCGAATTTGTCGAACAGTACAAAAAATCAATCGACCGCGCAATAAAAAAAGCGGCAAAGGTGGCGGCGTAATGTATCCGCCACTGTTTGCAATAGTATCAATTGACGGCGATGTTCAGACATCGTTCGGGACAAGTCCGGTAAGGGTTTTTCCATTCGGGGGGGCACCAGAAATGACGGTGCTTCCGTATGCTGTTTGGCAGGTCGTAGGCGGTACCCCTGAAAACTATATGGGTAACTCTCCCGACATGGATACGTATTTGGTTCAGGTTGACGTGTACGGAAAAACGGCGGCTTCGGCAAGAAATTCTGCGGAAACATTACGCGACGCCATTGAACCTAATGCGCATGTAGTTTCTTGGCGCGGAGAAAGTAAAGACGCTGAAACTCAGCACTATAGATACTCTTTCGATGTAAACTTTTTAACAGCCAGATAAGGAGAAACCATCATGGCTATCAAGACGCAGGGAACTCAGGTCTATTTCATTGAGCCGGTCGATGATTCCGTTGTCGAAGTTACCGGAGTAACCAATTTTAATCCTGGCGGCGCACCTTTTGATGAAATTGAAACCACCTCGCTTACGGATACCGACAAGACTTATTTACCGGGATTAAGGTCGCCAACGGAAGCTACGATAGAGTTGAACTTCGATCCGACAAACGCAAGCCACGTAAGGATATTTGAGCTGTTTACGGCTGGTACTGTTGTCGATTGGGCCGCAGGATGGTCTGACGATACAACTGCTCCGACCGCAGATTCTGATGGCTTTGTTTTGCCGTCAACAAGGACTTGGTACACCCTTTCAGGTTTCGTAAAGGACTGCCCATTTGACTTTGCTGTTAACACCAAAGTCGTGTCAACGGTAACGATTCGCAAATCAGGGGTTTCGAACTTCGTTGCATCAAGCACGTAAGGAGAACGGCAATGGAATTGAATCTTAATTCTCTTCAGGCAGCCGGAGCGTTCACTGGTTGCCCCGTTGAGAAAGAAATAAAATGGAATAAGGACGGAAAAGAGCTTTCTGCGACTGCCTACGTTCGGAAGTTGTCGTACAAAAGCGCCGTTTCCGATGTAAAGCAATTCGGAAAGGACGTGATTGCGGGACGCATTGCGGCGTGTATTTGCGATAAGGGAGGAATTCCGGTATTTTCCGTTGAGGACATTACCGGGTACGTTGTCGAATCGGAAAAAGATACCGAAGCAGAAAAGAAAAGGAAAATAGCGATAATTGAGCGCGGCCCGCTCGATCACAATCTTACCATTGCACTGCTTAGCGCTATTGCAGAGGTCAATTCAATATCGGGGGAAGTGAAGACCTGACGGAAATCGACGAAATATGGCACGAACTTGTCTTGTGCGGAATCGGTGGAAGAACAATTGAGGAAGCGCAGCGCAATATTAGCTATGAAGAGTTTGTCCGTTGGGTCAAGTATCGAAATATGCGTGGAAGTTTTAATTTTGGGTTAAGAATGGAGCACGATATAGCCATGTTTGCAAGCATGTTTGCTAATAGATACCGTAAAGACGGGTCTACACCTTTCAAGATTTACGACTTTGCCCCTCATCTTGATGCGCCAGAAGTGACACTTGATGATTGGAGAAAAGCGGTATAGTATGTCGAATCTCGGAACCCTTACTATCGATCTTGTAGTGAAGACTGGCAGCTTTGTCGGTCCGCTCGATAAGGCTGGTCGTCAGGCGAAAAAGACGTCAAAAGACGTAAGTGATTCGTTTTCTGATTCTTTGAAATCGGTAACAAAATTGGGCTTTGGTTTAGGTGTTGTCGCAACCGGGACGGTGGTGGCATTTGCCAAAAAAAGCATTGAAGCCGCATCAGCAATAAATGACGTTGCAAAAGCTGCAGGCATGTCTACCGATACGTTGCAGGAGATGAGACACGCGGCAAGCCTATCCGGAATATCTTTTGATGAACTTGACGGAAGCCTACTGAAATTCAACAAGAGCGTAGGCGAAGCCCGTGCCGGATCTGGTTCGCTGTATTCATATCTCAAAAAGGTTGATCAGGGGCTTTTGGATCAAGTCAGAAGCGCTAATTCAACCGATGATGCATTGAATCTGATATTCAAATCGATGAAAAATGTATCGAACGAATCTGAGCGAGCGGCCCTTGCCGCCGCCGCCTTTGGTCGCTCTGGTGTTAAACTTTCTGTTCTTGCCGACGATTACGAAACACTGAGAAAAGAAGCGCAATCGCTCGGGATTGTAATAGATTCACAATTAATAAAAAATGCCGATGAAGCTGGCGATAAGCTTGAGACGTTGTCAAGGGTTATAGGCGCTCAGTTAACAACGGCAGTTCTTAATTTTGCCCCTACAATCCAGAAGGTGGCCGAACAAATATTGAAGTTGTCAGAAAGCACCGCTAAGTTTTTTGGTGGCGGTCATGTGAGCGAAATTGATATTGAAATTGCGGCGCTTGAAGAATTGAGATACGAATTCAAGCAGACAGAAGAAACCTTCACTGCAATGCAGGCGCAAAAAGGGTATCTGCTTCCGGGTGAGCTTGATCAATTAGTGCAAGCTAAAAACAATGTTGAGACATTGACAGAAAGTATTAATCAACTTAATGTTGCAAAAAATGGCGGGCCGTCCAAGCCTTCAACACCGCCGTTATCTTTGGAAAAACCCCAAGATACTTCATGGGATGATTTGAAAAAAATAATCGAGGCAACATCGGAAACAAACAAGCAGAGACTCGAAATAATCAAGTCGTCGAACCTTGCAATCAGGGCTGAAAACGACAGGCAGCTACAAGCAGATATCGCCAAGGATGCAGAGTATCGCCAACTCGTTGACCAAGCGAATTTGGCCGAACTTAACAACATAACTGACAACGTTGAAAGGGAATTAGCCCTTCACGAATACAAATACGAAAAATTAAAACAGTTGTACGAAGAAGGTTCTGCTGAACTTACCGAAATAGAAAGGGCGCAAGCCGCCGAACGTGCTGCGATAGTGGCCAACAGTGATTATTGGTCTGGCTATTCAGAGTCACTTGAAAGTAGTATAGTAAGCATGGATGAAATTGTTGGTGGATCGCTTGATGATTTGACTTCTAAGTTTGGAAATTTTTTATCTGATGTAATAATTGGAAACGAAGAAGCTGGGGAGGCATTCAAAAAATTGGCTACCGAAATGGCGTCATCTATGCTTTCGGCTATAGGAAAAATGATAGCCCAATGGATAGTTTACGAAGTTACAAAAACTGCTGTTGATAAATCAGTTCAGGCCGCAGCAATTCCATCGTTAATAGCAAACGCCCAGGCCGGAGCCCTGCTTGCAGGAATAAACGCATATGCGTCAGCGGCAGCTATTCCATATACAGGATGGGTACTGGCTCCAGGAGCAATGGCGGCAGCATTGGCGGCAACTGAGCCTATGGCTGCTGCCGTTTCTGGACTTGCACTTGCCGGTCTTGCCCACGATGGTATCGACAGTATTCCTGAAACCGGTACGTGGCTTTTGAAAAAAGGTGAAAGGGTTGTTGCTGGAGAAACATCAAAAAAGCTTGACAATACTCTTAGTAGAATAAATTACGGAATTGGCAGTACCAGCTCAAGCAATGGATCAATAATTGGTGGACAGCGCGGGTATTCGGAACCACATTTTCACCAGCATTTTGACGGTCCTGTATTTTTAAATAGGTCACACATCAAGGATGTAACAAGAATGTTTATGGATGAATTTGAAAGAGAAAGAACGCGGGTGGGAGCGGTAAGATAATGGCCGAAGGCGATATTTATATCGGGATAGACAGCGACGAGGATCTTATCTCTACTCACGCCAAGGAGGTGTTGCGTGAGTTTGAAGAGATAGGTAGGTCTGGTCGAACTGCAAGCGGAAGACTTGTCAAAGACATAGTTTCAAGAAAATATAAATTTAGCATTCTTTACGAATATATTAATCAGTCAGTTTTCGATATAATAATGGAAAAGTATGGGTTTGATGAGGGTCTTAATTTGAGGATGTACATTTCAGGATCAAATTACTTTACAAATTTCGACGGAAACTGCCCTATAGTAAGGATCAACCCGTTTGGTTCAACAGATTTTATGCCGGGACGTAGCACAAAGATATACAAGGGATCGACAATAGTTTTCGAGGAAGTGTAATGATAGCAGTATCTCAAGAATTTACCGAACAGGTTACAGCGGAAACGCGAATCCCACGGGTTAAAATTGACGTGCTATGGACTGACCCTTTTATTAATTCGGGTATGGTTGTAACGTCAAATGATTACAATAGGATGGGCGATTTAGGGCAAGATTACTACGTTCCTGGCTCATGGCACGATCCTCACTTGGTTGACACAAAAAGATCGACTCCACATAAATACTTGTCTACTGACGGAACGTGCTCTAGTGATGGAACGTTTTTTACCGTTCCTTCTTCGGTCGCCGGACAACAAAATAATCAGGTTGGATGGTATACTGCGTCTGTGGGGGATTCTGATGGTGACTTTTCGGAGCCATATCCTGAAGCAACTGTTTCGTTTGCAGAGGCGAGGGCAATACGACGCATAGTTGTTTGCGGAGAACCAACACGCGAAGAATATCCTGAAGTTTTTGAGGTGACAATTTACGACGGCGACGACATCGAAATTTTTAACCATCAATATTCAGGTAGTTCGGTTGAAACGATTATAGATCTTACTTCTGAAAATATAAACGCAGCCGGAAGCATGAAGCTTACCATTATTAAATGGTCTTCCGGCGGAACAATGGCTAAAATAGTTGAATTTTACGGAACAATAAGCGATGTGTTTTATACCGATGATATCGTTTCGTTAAATATTTTGGAGGAAAGAGAAGTTGAAAACGGCACCGTTCCAACGGGAAACGTGTCTTGCAACGAATGTGATGTTGAGCTTCAAAATATTTCAATAATACGTGAAAATGGCGAATCGTTTATTGATCCGTTCTTTCCGAATAATTCAGGTTCATACGTTGCCAATTCTTTAACACCAAACGTCAGGATCACTCCATATATAGGTTTTCAATTGCCAAATTCAGATCAGGAAATTGAATATGTAAAAATGGGCGTCTTCTGGACTAATGACTGGACAACCGAAGAAAAGAATTTCAGCGTTCAAGTGTCTTGTCGTGACAGATTGGAGTTATTGCGGGAAGTTGAATTTAGAGCCGACGAGGTATTGTTAAATGTTACCTTGTATACATACGCTGAATTTATTCTTAACCATGCAAAGCAAAATATTCCTATGAACGACCTCGTATGGAGTATTGACACATCATTACTAGATTTTATTATACCCTATGCATGGCTTGGAAAAACTACATATATGGATGCTCTTGCAAAAATATCCGCTGCTTGCATGGGATATATTTACATGGATCGTAACGATGTATTGATTATAAAATCTTATACTGCAAATGAAGCAAAAATTCCTGATTATGCAATAACAAGAGACAATTATTTTAATCGTAGCCAAAAATCAAAAAGTGAGGGCCTGAAAAACAGGGTAATAGTTCCAGTTGCCGAAACTATCCCTGAGATCGAGGCATCAGAAATTTCAACGACTGAAGTATCAATGGCTGAAGGCATTGACGATACAACAGTAACTATCGAATGGGGAGACGAAGTAGTTCTTGATGGTGTTGCAGCAATTCAGAACCAAGCCGACATAACAGTGTACAAGACATATGAGATATTTTACCCATGGGGATGCACGATATCTTTCCACAAGGCAACTGGAACTTCTGGAACATTTGAAGTCTTGGTTACCGGAAAAAAATTGCAGACAGAATCTATATCAGAAGTAACCGAATCGGATCAAGACTCTATTGCGCTATATGGGTTGCGTGAGTACAAGTACAATATTAATCCGCTCCTTCAAAACGCAGCGTTGTCTTTAGTTGTTGCGCTGGTGCTCCTTGATACATATAAGAATTTGCGGCGTGACGTTGAGGTTGAATGGAGAGGAAATCCGGCTGCTGAAATTGGAGATTGCGTAACCGTCCCAGTATACACTCCAAGCAGTACCGGGATTAGTGTTACAGATAGTTTTTTATCTTACAGGCAGCAATTTTCCTTTGAAGACGGGTTACGGTGCAGGCTAACAGCGAGAAAGGCGGTTGACATACAATCATGAGTTATATTACACCAAAAACTAATTGGGATAGCGAGAACGTAGGGGACGGTGATTTGATAAGAATCGAAGAAAATATACGAATACAGCATCAGGGGGGTGGTATTGCCGATGGAGGTTCGTTAACTGAGCCTACACCAGATTCAGATTATGAGCTTGATATAGGATCAGAATACGACACCTTCCTTTTTGATCCCCCCGTATACGATCCAGAAAACCCGGAAGCTGGAGGGCTTATAACCATCCACGCAATCAGTACTACTGGAAGAAGCGCGTCAAATAAAATAGTTTTGATAAATATTGGCTCTGGAATAGTTGTATTAAGCATAAACGAAGCGCCGTCCTCCGGATATGCTGCAATAAAATATAGCTCATCGACCTACAGCATTGCTGCCAACGAATCTGCAATGCTTGTCTATTCTGGAAACTATTGGTATATCGTAAATAATGCGTAAAATAGAACCATGAAATACCAGAGAAAAACAACGGGGAGCCCATCAACCGACAAGGTCATTAACGACATCTATCGCATATTGGAATTGCTTGATATGGGTGTGGTTAGGGTCTCTGCTCAATCGGTAAATGGGACACCTATCTACTTAAATCATTCGCTCGTACCGATTCCCCCGACAGGATACGTTAAAGAGTATTATATTTATAATGACTACGATTTCAAATACATGTTGTGGCCGGACGGGTCGCGACACAACAGGCGATTGCCGCTTAATTTTGAGGTAGACGAATGAGGTCAATGTTTTTAATTTTGGTTATGGCGGCATCTGCCTTTTCTGCATATGTTACCAATACGGCAAGTGGAAGATTTCGAGACTCTTTGAAGGTTGACAGTCTAAGAAATGCAATGGTTGTAGGAACCGATGCGGCTGGAAAATTTCAAAAGCGCGATTCAGTACGCGCTGCCCACGTTGCAGATACTGCGCTTCATGTGCCTACCTCCGATTCCGTCCCGTATGCCGATACCGCCGGGTATGCCCTTACCGCAGGTAATGCTATGACTTACTCAACAACATCCGATTGCGACACGTTCGTTATGTGGCGTAACGATTCAATGTTTACAATCTCGCGATGCGACTCAATGTTTCCTACCGTTAATCCATCATATCATTTACATACATCAACAACACTACCCGATAGCCTAAACCACCACGTAACAGCTTTAAGAATTCCAGTGTCGCTCGGAGGTAGGTTATGGAGAACTACCAACATGAGGTACGACACTGCATACGGAGATGTTTTCTTTCCGCGCAATTTTTATTTAGGTGATACCACTACAGGGGTTATATCTCTTTACATGGGTGCGCTTGGCACTTATTCTGATGTAAATTTAGATCGTACTGCACTATATATAAGTACTTACGGTGGGGGTGTTTCAAGTCGCGGGTCGTACTTGCTTTTAGACGGTTGTGAAGGGGCATCAAAGGGGACTGCTATTTTACAATCGAGCGACAGCGCCGATGCAATAATAGCCTCAACGTGGAGAACTAAAACCGTGGTGTCTGGTGGTGCTGTGGACCTAAATTTGTCTTACGAGGGTGGCACCTCTTCCGATGATGGGTTGCGTCTTTATTGGAATAACGTTTCCCATGATGGCTTTCATTTATTTTCAAGAGACACTTTGAAATACTTGAGGATATCTCAGGCTTTTACTACCGGATCAGATATACAAATAGGGAGAACGCTACTTCTTTTTTCTGCTGATACCGGGTCATTCAATTACGACCACATAGTAAACAATACTCCACTATCTGTATTTAATGGGCACATTAGTTCTTATCGGGTTTTTCAAGATTCAATCTGGCACGCATACGGGGGTTTCCGAGATAGTTCCGTTACTATATCAATTACATCTGCAAACGATTGGCAACAGGTAACCAATGCGGCGCATACTCTTTGGGGTGGAGAAGAGCATGACGGAATTTTTTTAAGTGGTGATACGATGATATTCGCACACGGCGGGGTTTATCACGGCACTGCAAAGATTTGTTACTCTGCATTAGATGGGAAAGATTTTTCAATTCGTTTTTACAACGTTACGCAATCCGATTCTGTTGGCCAAGATAATATACCATCAACTACCGGAGTAGGCAACATTCAATGTGTTACTCAGCCTATATATTTAGAAATTACAACAGGCGATATGGTATTAATGCAAATAACCTGTAACACCGACGGGACTGACCCGGTAATAAAAAGTGCAAGATTTGAATTGAGCTATCTACATGACTAAGTCAATTTACATTTTAATTAGCATCCTTGCGATAGTCGGGGTGGGGTGGGGACAGGGTGAGGTGTGGGTTGACCTTGGCCAAATAGCAACAGACGCTATTTATACTATTGAGGATGTTGGCGGCGGAATAGTTATTGCTGGCGATGGCGATGGCCACATCTTTAGATCAATTGACTATGGAGCCAACTGGACTGACTTAGGTGCGCAACATTTAGATGTTGTATTTAGTATCACCAACGCGGGTAGTGGAATTGTTGTTGCGTCTGGTATGAATTGGATAACCTTCTACGACACAACCATAATTAGGTCAACCGATTACGGTGCAACGTGGGGGTACGCAGTCAGACCATACGGGCAAAGTATTGTTTACTCGGTAGAATCGTTGGGCGACAGCATAGTTCTTGCTGGAACTTATTCGAGTGGATTTATACTCAGGTCCATTGATTACGGAGTGACATGGGATAGCATCGGGCGACCGTATAATATGGGTGCTCAACCTGAAATTAGGTCGTTATGTAATGTTGGAAACGGGGTAGCTTTGGCCGGTCCTTATGTTACCGCAACCGGTTACGATGCATATATTTGTAGATCCGTTGATTACGGAGTGACATGGGATAGCATCGGAAACTCGCTTGGTTTACTTGCAGTCATGTCGTTTGAGACATTAGGTAACGGAGTGGTGCTTGCTGGTAGTGCTAATAGTGGAGTCATTTTAAGGTCAACCGACTCGGGTTCAACGTGGTCAAGTCTTGGACAGCAATATTCACAAAACTTTATCTATTCAATTGCAAACATGGGTGGAGGAATAGTTGTAGCTGGAACATCAAGAACGGTATCCAACGGCCAGATATTAAGGTCGACCGACTATGGGGTTACTTGGGATAGCCTTGGGCAGCAGTTTGGCCAAACAAGTATTCGTTCTGTAAAATATTTAGGGAATGGAATAGCTGTTGCCGGAACAAGCGGGGGAAGGATATTGAGGAGTGTGTACTCAGTTCCTCAATGTGACACTCTCACCATCGGAATCTTAAACGATGCTTGTGGAGGTGTACCGATTACCGTAGGAACAGTTGACGATCATTGCGGAACATTTTTGACATACTGACCCCCGGCACATAAAAGCCTCACGCCGACAGGGGTTCAATTCGAGGCACGCTCCCGGATACGGAGCAAAACGATAGGTGGACAGATGACAACAGAAAAGGAAAAGGAGCTAGCCAAAGAGCTTTGCGATCAAAAGCATATCGCTGTTGATAGGCGCGTTGATTCGATAGAAAATAAAATATGGATTGTAATCGGCGCATCGTTCGTGCAGCTCCTCGCCATTATCGGATACCTATTCGACACGTTTGTCGTAAAAAAAGGCGGTTGAGAATGTGCGTTAAACGAGAAAGTAGGATCAACATCGTATTTACTGTGATGCTAACATGTTGGGGGAGTGCCATCCTCATGTTCGTTGGCAGGGTGATATATATTGCTTTTACTGGTGTGGCGCGGTGATGGACATCAACATTTCTTGTCGTTGGTGGCCGTGGGCACTGGTAGCTGGTATCGTGGCAGCGGCGTCGATAATGGGGTATATTTGAGAGTATGGGCAAACGAGTATCATACGAAGCAAAAATGGACGCCTACAATAACGCCATAGCCATGTTGTGCGAGGGTGGCATGGAGTGTGCATATGATGATGAGGGGGACTATGCGGCTGGGCGCATATGGCTGGCAAAACGGTTAGAGGGGCAGATTGACAAAATTATTAGAGATGAGAAGCTGCGCAAAATATCGGCATTGGTTAAAAATGCTGTAAAATCAGTGGACGATTAGGGGTATATTTAGGGGGTGGAAATTGTTCGTTTCGAACGGAGGGGCGCATGAGTAAATCTATGTTGCCGGCAGGAAAAACAGCAATACAGTTGTTAAGTGAATTAAGGCCAATAGATGACGAAATTATTCATGAGGCTCTTGAGATAGCGGACGACGCATTTTCGTTTCCGCCCGTCTCTACGGGTGATGCAGTATGAAATCATCAAGTCGGCACGTCGCTGTTGCAATAATGACGGATATATCCACGATGCAAAAGCAGATGATATGCGAGCACAAGTGGAAAAAGGATGGGCATGGCTATACCTGTCAAAATCCCGAGTGCCAATACTACACCGGGACGAATGACGAACTGAACGGAATAATCGAGAAAGAATTGAGGAGGAAAAAGCGGTGATCACCGGCACAGTAATAAAGGCGAATTCTATCGACGGGGAGATAACAATCTCCCTGCACGACACTGGAGATTTTAGCGATGCCACTGTTGGTGATTTTGTGAGGAAACTATGAGCGAAAAAAAACTACCGCCAATCAGTCGTACTGCGGCTACTGCGGCAGCGTTTGCCTTTCTATCTTATCGAACCGATGACATGCTTGAAAAAATTATCGGTATTCGCGGAGGCGAAGCAAGTTATTTTAGATGTAAATTTGAGTCGCGTGAGAACGGAGCACTTAAATTCGGTTACGTGATTGACGAGATTTACAAAATATGCTACCTTATTGGTAGGGGAACGGCTGGCGATACAAAATCGGCGAATGCAAAATCATGGCTTAAATATGACTTAAACTTGGTTTGCGGTGAAGACGGGGAGCATAACGGGTTTCAGAATGCTGGAAATCAATTTTTCGAGTGGCTAAAATCAGAGGGTGTTTTAGAACAATACCAAGTATTCGTTACCGGGTCGCACTCGCAGGGCTCTGGATATATGCAGCGGGTCCTTTTGCTGCTTTCCAGACACTACCCTACACGCAAGGTAGAGGCAAATCTATTTGCGTGTCCGCCATATTTTAAGCGCGGACATGAATTGGAGCTTTCTGGCTTTCTTCAATCTTCGCACTGCCCGATGACCGTGACTCGATTTGAGCAGCCTGGAGATCCCATAACTACCGACTTACTGCGCGATGACAATAGTCCATTCGGTTGGCGCAACGGGGTTGATATTGGTAACAAGTACGAGCTACCGGATCTTGCTCTTCAAAAACTTGGACCGGCGGAAGCGATAAACCATTCCTGCCGATTCCAGGTTGCGTCAATGATTGTTGATACGTCAATTAGGGCCGATGAGTATTACCGTGCGAGCGATGGATCCACGGGTGAATATTTAGTGGTTCGCAATGCTTTGAACTATGCATTTGATAACTGTATAAATTGAGTATTACCAAGAACTGAGGAGATAATGGAACGATCAAAATTTCTTACGGTTGGGTTTAGAGATATGATGCATTCTCTTTCTGTCATTGGAATTTTCATGCTGATCGAGGTTGCGCCATCCATTACGCCTGTATTATCGACAGGAGTTTTTCCGACAACGGCGCAGTGGATAAGCTATGGCGCGTTCTCTCTAAAGGCAGGAATTGCGTACTTGATAAAAAGTGCGCTTACAAATAAGTCTGGTGGGTTCGGACCGGAGAAATAGTAGAGTAAGAATTTTCGGGCGATAATCGGCTTTAGCGGGCCGGTGATCGTAAGATTTAAAAGGGGCAGTACGGTGCCGTAACCATCGTATTTGTCCCTTTTTTATTGCCCGACAGGAGATAAAAATGAATAAGTTTCTGACATTAATGATACTGCTGTTCACTTTTTCTTCCGCTGCAATCCTCACCACCGGTAGCGGCGGTACGTATGCCACTATTAATCTAGCCGAAGCGGCGGCGTCGGCCGGCGATACGATTCAGCTCGTGTCAGACATATCTCATACTGCCATGGTAATATTTGATCGAAATAGAATTCTGGTTCGTTCGGCCCCGGGTAATACCTATAGTTGCACGCTAAATACCCTTACAGGCATAATTAATTTTTATGCCTACGAAGCGGATACCATACGGTTTCAAAACGTAAACATTCTATACGCGTCCGGGGAAGCATCAGGTGCCAATTATATCTTTCGAACCGCCCCGGAAGGGTGGGGTGGCCATAGGTTTGACAATGTGCGCTTCATACACCTTGGAGATGATATCAACGAGAATAAGCGTGGGTGCTTCTTAACCCGTGCTAATGGATCAACCGTAATCGAACCAACAAATTTTTATGGCTGCTACTTTCAGCGCATTTATCAAGGGATTAGAGGCAATGTAGATTCATCGGAAACTGCGACAAATGTAACAGTAAAAAAATGCGTATTTGATTCCACGTCTGTGAATATGGGGCAGGCGTGGAAGTTCGATTCGTGCGTATTTATTGCTGGTGGATACGAGAATACTGCAATGGTATATGCGGGAAAGATAAAATTTTCAAACTGTTGGTTTGACCAAACCGTGTCGTCTGCGTCCGGCGAGTTTATTACCTGGGACGGTACGGATGTTTATAGTCATAACGATACCGTTATTAATTGTACGTTTGTCAATATGGGGCACGTATTTATCTGCCCCGATGGATGGCATGACGGTATCATAGATGGCGTGACCATGTGGGACACTCTGCATGGGTCGTCATCGGGAAACGTTTACATACATCAGAATGAAACCGGTGCGGACACGTCCATACATAATTTAACAATCAGAAACACTTCTTTTAGTGGTCGTAACGATATTTATATGCTCAATGTCGCAAATAACGCAAACGACGACTCGTCTTGGAATATAAATATTGAAAAATGCCTTTTCTTGGATTCTGGAGATATCGGAATATGGAAAACGCATGGAGCGACTATTGATTCGTCGTTGACAGAATTTAATACTGCTTTTGATACTACCGTTAATTTAGGAATTGTTTTTACCGATACCTTCTATAACAGGGGGTCGTCGTTCTTGCTTGACGACGGGATCTGGAACTACCACAAAGGCAATTCTACATTCGCAAACATAGGATCAAAAAAGTATCTCTCCAATCTTGGAGACACTTCTGGGATTACCGAAAACGGATTTTCTGTTGCCTGTTCAATAGCCGTTAGTTTTCGACACAATAACAGCAACTATACGCCGAGTTTTCTTTCTCTGAATAGTTGGTTCACAGGGGATACAGCGAAGGTACGGCTTATGGTAACTGCGGACACGCTGTCTGCATGGTCCGTTGCCGATAGCGACACTGTCGTTGCCGGAGAAAATAAGACAATGGCAGCTGCCTCACTCACCGCGGGAACAAAATATTGGTATAAGACAATAACTGATGGATTGAGCAACGGGACCACGACCCTGCACGATACGACGCTGATGGATACAGTTCGTACGGCCGGGGGCGGTGCCTCCCTTGATACGCCTGTTGTCGCCCGGGCAGCGTGGTTATGCAGCCCAACTGGCGGGGGGCCAAGGATTGACTTGATAGGTGCAAAATTTAAAGCAGCACAAGGGGACGGATACGTATTAGTCGATGGTGCTGCAGTAACTGAGTATTGGTGGTCGGACGAAGTGGTCGGATTTATTGCCCCCGCTCATGCGGCCGGCGCGGTGAACGTCATCATCGAAAATAGCGATGGTATGCGGGATACTTTGGCAAGCGCTTTTACGTATTATGCTGCCGAGACAATTGACACGATATATGCAGATAGCTCAATAACCGATAGCTGCGCAACATATAATCCCGCGACGAGATCGTGCTCTGGCGGGTCGGAACAATGTTACCGGCGCATCCAGTGGGCTGTTAATAAGATGGCCGCTGGAGACCACATACTGGTTCGAGCCGGAACGTACTTCGAAAAAGTGACGTTGCCTTCTGCAAAAAATGGAACCGCCTGGATTGATGGAAATTACAACTTGTTGAAATCTTATTCTGGCGAATGGGCGACAATTAATGGTGGTGACACTGGACAAAAGATAGGGGCCATTACGGATGGCCAGGATAGTACATACGACGTTGTAGGGGTTGCATTTTGGAAGATAGATTCTCTTGGAATAACCGGCGGGGCGGAAGTTGATAATATTGACGCGGCAGGAATCAGTCTTGATATTGGTCCATTCAAATTTACCCATCTGAAAATATTTAACAACCTGAGCGGGTCGGCCGGAGAGAACCCTGCTGGGATTCGAGGGTATCTGTACGATTCGTGCATAATCGAATATTGTATGTTTGATTCAAATGGATGCCTTCCGCCGATCGATGACATCAATCCCGGACATATCTTAATATTTGGTGACTACAAGGAACATTCCTTGTACGACACCGGCTTTACATATACTGGTCCTGGTTGTTCACGCATAAGAAACACGATCAGGTACAATTATTTCGGTTACGCACTTAATGGCTACCACGATAAAAACGAAGGAATTTTATGCGGACGTGATCAGGCCGATGAAGGGTACGAAGATGACTATAAATATTACGGGGTGAATGTTCATCACAATTATTGGACGACGTATTATAGGGCGCTCAATGTGCGCACCGACTTTGCCCAGGTGCATCATAACATATTCAAAGCTTGTTCTATCGCAATAACGGGCACAGCTGCCGATGAAGCTACAAATTATCGTCAGTGTTTTTACAACAATACGATATACCGTGCACCGTGGGTAGTTATTCAGGTGCATAATACTAATGACCATATTTCTGATGTTACGACGCCAGAGACACTATCATATGTATACATGTACAACAACATAAATGACTCTTGCCGCAATATAGACGGATGGGATAAATCTATTTATACCGTCACTAGGCCGTACTCTTCCGATAGCTATGCGAGGTACGATTCTGTGCACCTCGGGAACAATTACACCTATCGATATCTTCCTTATGGAGAAGATCCTGTTGGTGATCAGATCTTTTATCTCGGTTACTCAGGGGATGAAGGAAATCGGTTGACATTGGCGGAGTATAATACGAGATACTCACGTTCTATTTTACATTTTTTACAAGCATATGACGCCGGGAATTTGCTGTATACCAACAGTGACCTAAAAACTCGAAACGCGCATACCGTAAATGGATCTTTGACAGTTGCCAATGGCGGTATTGGAGGAAATCATCCCTATCTCGACGGAGTAACAATTCCCAGCTATATCGGAGCCACCGGTGGAGATACATTGTGGGTGGACACCGTACTTGCTTTGATATCGCTTGGGGATGAAGAGGATGTACCGCAATATAATCTTACTACCTCCGTCTCTGGTGGCGGATCTGTTGACCCTGCTGGAACGACAGTGCATGATAGCGCAGTTTGGTTTAATTTAACGGCAACCGACGGGGCCGGATATGATTTTGTTGAGTGGGAAGTATTGACAGGTACAATCGAGATTACCGATCTTGAAGACGCAACGACAACATGCGCCCTTCATACCACAGGATCGGTTAGAGCTGTGTTTGCTATTAAGAGGTATACAAGAACGACAAACATTATTTGCGGGACCGGTTGCGGGACTGCGGTACTTACACCATAAGGAGCTATGCTATGAAAGTATTTGTGACTGTGTTGCTTATTGTAGGGGCATGTTTTAGCCAAAACAATCCTTTCGGCGATAGTTTTGATAGTACTTTAACATCTATTATGTCAAAAGATTGCATTGACGAGCAAGATAAAAAGGCGATAATAGGCGCTGTGGGGGAATTTCTGCGTCTCATAGAATTACAAAAAAAGTTGATAAGTTCCATGGAAAAAACTATCGGTGCTCAAAAATGCCTATTAGAGATACCCTCGGTTCACAGGATCTTGGATAGTTTATCCGAAGAGGTGGATCGTTAATATGAAAAAGATTTTTTTATCAATTCTGTTTATGTGTGCAGTTTCGGCCGGGCAGTCCCATCAGGTCGGAGATTGGAAACTGCCGCAGTATGGGTATTCAAAGGATTCGTTGCCCAATTGGGCAAGGCTGTACGACTCGATCTTAACTCATTATGCGGAGAGATTTCATTTTGATGGAAAGTGCTCGCTTGACAACGTATTAACAATATCGGGTACCACCCCCGAGCATGAATTTCTTTTGCGAATAGTCGGTACGGGGGCGCAAGATGCCGGTATCTTACTGACTCCCTCCATATACACCAGTTCATTTATTGATTTTGAGCCCGACTCGGCGGTTGTGCCGGGCAGGAGGGGAAGGATAGGTAGAAATCCGTACAATCAGGGGGCCGCCCTTTTTGTAGGGGTCGGAGGGCATGTTGGCAGTGCATTTCAAATTGGACAGCGCGACTACAGCCCGGTACAAATTTTTACCGGTGATAATTGCAGATTGATGGTTGCCGGAAACGGCAACATAGGAATTGCTCTTGACACAGCAAAATACGACTCTCTTGAAAACCATTATACGCAATCCCTGGTTGTGGGCGGAGGCGGAATTAGGTCGTATAACGGGTATTATGACGCAAGCAACAACCTCATGGTGTCAAGTCAATGGACATCGGGGACTGGATCGGTTTCTTTTGACGGTAATATATATAGTACCAGTTCAGCAGGAAGTATACAGCTTGCAAATGGGAACGCACTACTTTACGCAGATCAGGACGGCGCTTTGTTTGGAACAGTAGGGGCTGACCCCATGGTCGTACGGACCTCTAATTTAGGTAGGGTTTACATCGAACCAAATGGTAACGTTACCATTTACAAAAGAGTATTTTTATCGGTGGTTGCGGACAGCTGTAATTTTGCTGATAGCGCTACAGCCCGTACGGCCGGGGTTTCGAATGGACAAATGTACCATACGAATGGCACGTTAAAAATAATGTATTGAGGACAATGTGTATAAAATATTATTGATTGCACTACTGCTGCCAGTATCGGCCATCTCTGGTTTAGGTGATTTCTATTTTGGTTTTGGAAGTCTCGGACAATTTGACGAGGAATTTACTGTCGATACTATTGATTCGGCCTCAGCATGCACCACTATTGCCGTTGCAAATGTGGGGGATAGGTGCGACTCGATTGTTTCTGTGGGTGCCATTCGATATGTTGTCAGGTATCCCGACACCGTAATGGTTTACAGTATTACAGAAAATCGAATTGATTCCGTATTTTTTAGCGAGTTGGCAGGGTCGCCTCAGTACGCCGCAGATACCGTATACGACGCCCACAGCCTCATCACCGCACCTGACGGCCTTACGGCTGACTCTGGAGCATCCTTGACGTTCATCGCCACCGTAGACGCCGGATACGTCGGATCGTGGCCAGGGGGAACGGTTGTAGCCGGGGTTCCAGATACGCTTGATACCGTGCTCACGAGCAATATTACGTTGACGCTGACCGCCCTTGCTATTCCATCCGTAGATTCTGCCCGCTGTCACGTTCGCCGGGCGACCGATTGGGATTACTGTCGGATACTTGACACCATTACCCTTTATTGCACCGATATAGGCGATTCGGGGGCACTAAGCACCTCCTGGATCGATGGGGGAATGACGATACCAATGGTAGTTACTAGATGGTTTAATACTGCCGGAATTGACTCTATTTGGGCTGTCGTTCCAGATGTGGGAGCGACGCTTTACAATCATTATTTTAGGTCAAGGATACGTACCGCCGCTGGAGTATTTAATACCGCTCCGACAGCGCACACACTTTTTGTAAAAAAATATGTGAGGCCATAATGCCAGCAATTGGAAAAAGAATCAGCGTGCCTGATACGGTTCAAGGTGTCGATCAATTCATGGTTGAGATGGCGATTGACACCGGGTCCGGGTACGGCGCGTATTCGGAACTCACTGCGGTTGATCCAACCGCGATTCCTGAGCGTCCGTACTCTGATATTGCAAATGAGTATTTTTACGATTGCCCGTCCGTGTCGGTCTCCGGCGAATCACGCACTTGGACGTTTCTTTTCCGGTATACCGTTGCGGCTACGTTTACAGTAGGTAATAAATTTAAATTCCGTTTTACCCCCTCCGGTTTTGACGAAGGAAGCGGGCCGGCTTTTGAAAGCAATGAACATACCGTCACTGCCGCCTCTTCTGTCGCAACGCAAGACAGTAACAAAATGAGCATGACTCTGGCCAACATCTTGTAATTTTCACCTTCCGCACCAATGCGACATCAATGTCGTAAAATAATTTGCATTTAAAATATTTATTAGTTATATTATCATCATGATAAAGAAAATTACAGTATGGCTATGCACCTGTTTTAAATGTAAAAACAGTTGGAAAGCCCGAGTTGATAATCCAAAGGTGTGCCCATTTTGCCATTCTCGAAAATGGAACGATGATGTTAAAAACAATCCCCGTATCGGAAAATGCCCACCGAACAATAAAAAAGTGGTGCAGGGCAAAAGGGATGACGTTTGAGCAGTTCTTTGATTCATGGATCGAGCATGTTGCGAATAAAAAACAGCAGCAATTTTATGACTCGCTGCCAGATCCGCGTAAGCTTAAAAACGTTAAGCCGTTGGAAAATGTTAAGATAGATAAGTTTTATAAAAAGTAACAGTTCACCATTGAGGTAGTTGGTGTCAAGTTTTAGAAAGGTCTTTATTGTATGTCAAATCTGACAAATTTACAGTTCTATCATTTTGGCTTTTCCGTGTCTCATGGTGATGAGGGAAGATGTGGTCTCATTAACGGAGTATTTGTCAGATTTGACGACGTTAAGGAGTTTCTAAAACCAACCACCAACAACGATTATGCGGCGGCGCAAAGAGTCGTTCGTGAGTTCCTATCAAGTTACAGTGGAACCGAAGAGGTTGCCCATTTAAGTAGATTTATCGATGTGCGCCTCAATGCGCAAAAAGACGCGCACTGCGCGTAATCGCAACACGTTGTGCGAAATTCTGGCCGCTGAGAATATAGGCGCGCGCGAAGACGGGAAAAAAGAATGAAAACAAATTCAGCACTTCACCCGAACGATTTATTCGGTGAACGTGACATGGTGAATATAGCAATAGAACGGTTGAAACTTTTTGAACCGATTGCTTTAAACATGAATCCTGCCGGATACTGGGTTGGAATTTCAGGAGGGAAAGACTCGTCAGTAATTTACCACCTTGCAAAGGCGGCTAGAGTAAAGGCAACGTTCCATCATTCACTTACAACCGTAGACGCACCAGAAACAATATGGCATATCAAGAAAGAATATCCCGACGTAGAAATACACCGCCCTACAATTCCATTGCTTCAGAAAATAAAGCAAGTAAGAACTGCCCCTCCTTCTCGCAATGGCAGGAGATGGTGTTGTCGGGACTACAAAGAACATTTTGGAACCGGACATATGGTTGTTACCGGGGTTCGCGCCGCCGAATCTGCGCGACGATCAGGATACCGAGTTATCGAACAGTGTATACGGGCAAAAACAAAACGATTTTGCCATGTCATCATCGACTGGACTGATGAAATGGTGTGGGAATATATTAACGAAAACAACATTCCGATAAATCCTCTTTACAAAGAACCGTTCAACTTCAAACGTGTCGGGTGCGTTCTTTGTCCGCTCGCTCTCCCTGGAGTTGAAGAACAAAGCAGACGGTGGCATCCCCGTATCGTTGCCGCGTGGGAAAAGGCGATAAAGGCGTGGTTCGAACGGTTCGGGGACGAACGTTGTGATATTAATGGGATTAATACAGCAGAAGAGTACTGGCGATGGTGGCTAACCGGTCAGGCCGGTTCATTGCCAAACGAAAATCAAGAAACCCTTATTTTTGAGGAACCAAAGGAGGTTTTTGTATGAGTGTAGAATTGGTTGTTGTTGATGTAAGCGGAGGCTATGCCATCGAAGTCAAAAGCGGGGAACTCAATCATGAGAAATACAATAAATTTCTCGAACGTGTTTACAAGCACAAGCATGTTGCCGTTGCCCGTAAAAAAGCAATCGAAGAAGAAGCGCGCGCAGAACAATAAGGAGGCGGCCAGAACTTCGTACAACAGCCACATGCCGGGCGGCCAAAGCGCCGCCCCAAATTGCCCAAAGCTGCAACTTCGGCATGTGGCAACCCGTTATGCGAAATGCCCGTTTTGAAAACAATTTATTATAGGCGGCGCAAGAAAACGAAGACAGAAAAACCAGAAGAATGCGAAGCATGCAGATTTGAAACCGACGATCTTACTTTTTACGATCACGGGCCGGGATATCCAGAAGGTGCTGGACATTGGATTTGTAAAGTATGCGCTTGCACTATGTCAGGCAATGCTCATCGAAGTCCTGGATGCTACAAAGAGTATGAAGTTTTGCATATGTTGTCATATTGCACCAATTTGATTTTGGATGCACTAAAAAAGAAAGAAGCGCCGCAAGGTATTAAGGAATAAAATTTTTACATCAACCAACAGCCAAAGGAAAGCCATGCCGATTACCAGTCGCGCGACTTCTGGCCGTACCAAAATGTCGATAGCCAGCAGCAAACGGGGACGCCCTTAGTATGGGTCGGCATGGCTTCCGTTTGGCAAACGTTGCACGCAATTGGCAATTCACAATATTGGAGGTTTTATGCTTAACATAGATATTCTATGGGTGAGTTATTATCTGCAAAAACAGGGTGCTGCGAATAAAATTCTCGATTCATTCGAACGCATAAAAAGGTTCGTTGAGGAGACGCAAAAAACGCCCACCAACAAACGCAGTGCGGCTCCGAAGACTTCACCCAAACCGGCGAAGCGCCGACTTCGCGCTACGTAAACGTTGTAGGCAATAAATTTGTTATTTTATATTATAGTTGGAGCGTTATGGTGTGGGCCTCCCAGGTTAACAATGGTCCAAGCTGTCTTGCGAGTAAAATCCCTGTTAAGCGGAATCTCCTGGGGCGCTTTTTTAATTGTCGTTTTTACGAAAAGTAACGCAACTTCCCTAAGAGGGAGTGTTAAAATGATACAGTACACAACATGCGAAAAATCAGGCCTCAAAGTAGCCGAATCTGTCGCCAAGTGCGATAAGTGCGGAAACGGACTCGCGTGGGGGCCGGGTAAATGTAGGGGCACACCAAAAGGGGATTTATTGCGTAAGTTATTAAAAAATGGGGGGTGGTCTATCAAAAAGAACCATCTATGCCCCAAGTGTGCCGCTGCCGGAAATGAAACCGGCTTTTGAATTGGAGTGGCGCGTGTACATAGTAAATAGATTGCCCTTCTCGGTAAGATACGGTCGTAGTTTACCTGTTGTGCACGACAAAAATTGTTTATTTTTTATAGCCAAAGATGTACTAACGGGTCTTGATAAAATCGCGCCGTAGAAAAATAAAAATAGATCGCGTAAAAGAAATGTTTGCAATTTAATACCTGCATCTGTCAATTATAGAACAGTATTCGCTTCATATTTGTTCGATTACTATTAACGTTTTTTCTTTGTTCGATATTTTCGGCTTGTGAACTTGGTAGCTTTCGATCTGGTCGGGCGAATCATCGACAAGTAAACCGCTTTCAATGATTCCATCGAGTGCAGCTTTCCCAGAAATGTTGTCAATGTCGGTCTTTCGTTTTCTGGTAGAATATATATCGATACGAACAGATGTATTAAATGTCGCACTCGCATTCTTACAAACGGATTTGCGGCAAAAAGGAAGTTCCACGTCGGAAGTGGTATCGGAAGCTCTATTTCGACTCTTTTTTTCTGAGAATCCACAGCGCAGCTGCTCCTTGATGTATTCAGGGTATCCGGTATTTTCTATGTCTGCAAGAGATTTTATACTCAACGGCCGTTATCCTTTTTTTTGCCGTTGACCATTAACTTGCCCTGCCAAAAGTTAAATGTTTTTATCGCGAGTGCGTAGCACGCTTTTTCTTGTGGGTGGTTTGCAGTTGAAAAATCATACCCTTCTTCAACATGATATCCAATTCCAGAATATATAATTCTTGCGCACTCATTAATATTTTTTTCCTCTTGTTTGAACTTGTCTTCAAGTCTTTCGAACAGTGCCTTTCGCTTCATTATCAAATTCCCTTCTCAAAATCTCCTCTATCCTACCAACACTATCTTCTATTCCTTCATCTTGTGCAAGCTGTGAAGCTGCCCATATTTCATGAGCTATTCCCGCATAATCTATCTTACTTGCCATTTTTCTGCATTTCCATCGCCATATTATATATTCGTTGCCCCTCTTCGTATTTTTTATTAATCAACATCCACTCATTGTTGTGGTAGTTTATTTTTTTAAGAAGAACTTCGCGCCTATCTAAAATATCAATTTTCTTTTTACCGTCGTTTTCACTATTAAATTCTTTGGCGAGTTCGTCGGCAGATTTAGCGTATTCTAGTATTGTGGTAGAGCTTTTTTCGAGATGTTCTTTTCGCTTCTTCGAAAGCTCCTCTTCTATCATATTCCATTTGAAAAACAGCATTTTGCTTTCTGGAATGGATACAAAAACCTCACTCTCAAGAAGTTTAATTATAAGCTCCTTCGAATATTTTTTCATGTATTCGAATCTGCCTCTATCAAAATAAATCATGCCGGAACCTCGCCGTCGTGGATTTTTCCGTCGAGCAGTCTCGAAAGGTTGTGTTTTTCTCGCAATTCAATTCCATATTCCTTCAATTTTGCAACAAGTTTAAATATCTTTTCTATTGTCGGTTCAGGCAACCTATGGTTTTTACTATCTGCACCAAGATTCAAAAACTTCGGTCTGATTATATCTATCCATGAAGCAAGTATATCAACGTCGAAATCCATTACCGGTTCGATGGTGATGAACTTATCTACGAACCTCATTGAGCTTTGGCACATTTCGGTAAATCTGTCGATTGGCTGTGGTGCCACCGATATCGATTTGTCGATATTTCTGTTAGTCTCAATTGTAGTCCCAAAAATTAACTTGGATTGCGGGTAATTAAAAAATTGGAACCTTCCGGGATTTTTAGATTGGAACACATAGGTATTATCCGGCCATTTCTGGCAATGATTCAAAACAGTTTGAACAATAAACTTCGGAACATCTTTGGCAAATAGGTCATTCATATGCTCTTTGAATATCACATTGCCAGAACCGAGTCGTGTGTTAGCCTCTGATTCTATTATCCTTTTTTCTCCGCAATAACGTGTAGCGCGTCCAAATCTTGGATTGTCAACATAACAATACGAACATTTGTGAGAACATTCCCCTCCGAGTTCCGCGTGTGTGTGCGTAACCCACGGATACATATTTCCATTAGACTTTTTTAAAGGCATGCAGTTTTATCCTTTGTTATAAGTTCCGCAATTGGTTTGATCACCACCAAAACAAGCCACTTATTGATTTACCCTTACTGCTTCTATCCTACCGCCTACATATATAACTCTTAGGAATATTCTCACTAGCTCATCAGGCAGAGTTTCAGGTGAAAAAACCTCGTTGTTATTAGCTAAGGTTCCTGTTATTTTTTTTCTTTTAGACTCTGGAATCGAAACCATAATCAACTTTCTGTAGTACATATCTGTTTTTGTATTGTCAATCTTGTCGGCAGAGTAAACAACTGATGTGTATTCGCCTCCATAATAAAACGGCGTCCATCCTTCACGCACCCCTATGATGTCGCCAACAGAGATACCGCTTGCATCAATATCGATCGATATCGTTTTTTCTGCATTGATTATCTCTCGAACTTTTATGGTATCAAGGCAGATGTATTTTTTAATTTCGCTCATGTTACTTTCCTCAAAAAAAACTCCCCGGCCCGTCCGTACCGGGGAAATCGCTCTATGCTTATTACGAGATTGGACGGGGATGTTTTTGAATAAATTTACAACCGCGACCCCAACCGCGACCCCAACCGCGACCCCGACCGCGACCCCAACCGCGACCCCGACCGCGACCCCGACCGCGACCACAACCGCGACCCC
>CAZOTW010000004.1:35377-38677 GCA_964582845.1 uncultured Gammaproteobacteria bacterium | reverse complement strand
ACAAGAAGCGAAGCATTAAAAAGGGAAGCTAAGATAAAAAAGTTAAGCAGGGAAAAGAAGATGAAATTAATTAATGGGCTCGTAGCTCAGTGGTAGAGCAACTCCCTCTTAAGGAGTCGGTTGAGCGTTCAAATCGCTCCGAGCTCACTCAAATAAGCAAGCGAGCTCCCTTAAATCCCCAGATTCACCCAAAGAACAGGTGCCAAGCTAATCCACCCGGAGGGTGTCTAGCATTATTCTCGATTCGCTGGGTCATGCAATAAAACGTACCGCCCAGATACGGTCCTAATATTATGATCGTGATTCATGACCCATTTGGACTTTACTTCTAACGTAGGATTTTGAGCATAGCGGGACTGATAGACATCCCACACTGATTGGCGGTTGGTGGCGGTCGCCAGGCAACCGTCCATGGGAAGAATTATACGGGTTTTGCGTCTGCCCCTGGTTTTACGTTTATCCGCTACTTGTCTGACATAATCAAAAAGTGCATCGACAACACTTTCCGCATCCACCTGGCCTAAGAATGTCTCAAGAGGATTATTGCCGCTAACGATGATGACAGGGCGACCGCCGGGATCTTCTTCTCCCGAAAACAGAATACATCCACCAACAAGTTTTGTGGTTTCCGATCGGACGACGGCAAATTCCGGATCGGGATTAAATCCCCAGAGAGCGTTATCGACTGTTAAATCTCTGCCAACTGCCAGAACGATGGGAATAGCTGCTTCCGGATCCCGTGGGTCAAATATTTTCAGACCTGCCATGCAAGCATCGGATATTTCCCCGATACTTTCACCCAAAATTCCTCGGTCAGCAAATATAACCATTTCTAATCGCTGACCATGGTTAACCGTTTTTGTAAAGTCACGGTATCGCTGGGCTTCACTGGTCATTCGAGGAATATCAAAAATATTCAGTAAAAATTTATGCAATGCAGTATCCGGTTTCGCAATGATTTGTGGCAGCCCTTCTTGAATCAATAGATGATTGGTAATCTCCAGTATGTTCGTCAGAAGTGTATCGTCGTACCGGGAAGGAAGATGTGCTGGTAATTGCTCCATTACACGGTATAGTGGTCCGGGTTGCGTTTTCGCTAACTGATAGAGGAGTGTTCGACGCAGCACGCTAGGCAAAGATTGCGGCCCATCTTTTTTATACGAACCAGGAGGGAGACTCAAAAGTTGTTGGGTAAAGAGAGATAAATCTATTACTCCTTCCTGATCTTGCCAGTCGGGAACGAGTTTACAAAGAAGTGGTTGAACAGAACCGAGGAATTGTTGATCTGAAGTCATGGCCTGGATGTCATACAATTCATTCCATAAACGCAAGACAGCATTCTGGCACCCCGGGTCTGGCGTAAACACTGCTTCAGCGTTTGCACCAAGTGTTTTAACATAGTAAACGCGTCTGGAGTATATGGTTGGATCCAATTTCCGTTTATTTGCTTCCTGCCCGATACGCGTGAGCCGTTGTTGCATGTCATCTCCCCGGAATTCCGCCACATCGTGACGGCACAGCACGCTCACCAGTTCTTGTTGGATTGGATTAGCAGGATCAATGGCCTCAGGATTGCCTAAAATGAGATTTTTCCGAAATCGACCAATCCAATCTCGCAGTTGCTGCCGGCCGCTTTCATGAAGCTTGTTCACTCCGATTGCTCTCAACTCTCGTGGAAGTGTCTCAACGGTATAGGTATCAAAATTTCGGTAGTGACGATAAATTTGAGGGACGCAGAGATTGCCAATGGAACCCAAAAATCGCTTGGCAGCATCGATGTCTACCAACGTAAGATCCGAGACTTGAGCTTGCGATTTGGCTGATCCTTGCCCAGCGTGATATACCCGTGTCAGAAAACTCCAAAAGTCCGATTCGGGAACTTGCGCGGAAAAGGCATATATTGCCGCGACCACTTGACGGTCTTTGACAGTCGTTGCAATTTCAAACAATAGAGGAAGGTTCTTGACTGCGTTATGATATCCATGGGAATGGGTCATATCCCGACGAATGACCCGATCCAGAATTTGAGGAAACTGAAGCTGCAACTCAATAACGTGCAGTAAATTCGTCCTCCAAAAATCAGATTCGTCCCCCGCAAGATATTGATAATTCTCGTTTTTGTTGCTGTTTTGATCAGCACAAAACATGCGCATCGTTTGGTAGGAATGAAGCAATACCCCTGGATTCGGCGGCATATGCACTGATTCGAGAACGGCGAGATATTTCAGGCTATCCCTCAACATTGCGCCTGGAGTGCGGAACGTATAAAGATTATCAAAGATATCGCTAACCGTACCCGGGTGAAACAACTGGAAATGTGCAATTTGCTGTAACAAGAAATCATCGTTCCAAAAATCATTCACCAGTGAACAAACTTGCTTTTCCGTAACGTCAAGGTCATGATTGCGACTATGCTCTTGCCATGCTGTGAGTAGTTGAGCTTTTTTGTGGTAATAGTCGATTAGCATATCCTGTACGTTTAGCCCACCAATACGACCCGGTCTTTGCTGAGCTTGATCAAAAAGATTGAATAAATACACGTACTCCGTATCCTCCAATTGGCTGAGCGCCTGTTCATCGAGATGGGTCACTAGATTGGCTGCTATTTCTGCCGAGACGTTTCCCGTAAACGATTCATATGCCCACACCACGGCGGCTAGCAGAGCAGGCGTTAACGGACGGTCGGCAAGCACCACCCGTAGTTGCTCGATAGTCTGGGGATCAGTAATTTGATCATCTATCATCTGATCAATGATGGTCCAGGCCGCTTCGATTTGTATAGGATTTATAAGGTTGTTTTGTTTGAATATTTGGTCAATCTCCCGAAGGAAACAATCCTCAGGAATCTCTTCGAGTAACTGGACCAATGCGCTTTCTAACAGTGCCCGATTGAAGTAAGTCTTTTTATCACCTACCTGTTGACGAAGGGTAATAAGCCTGTCGCGAGAAAGCCCTTTACTTGCAAAATAAGCAGGGAGAAGCATCTGACTATCCAGAGGAGTAGAAAGATACAAAGCCTGGTTGGTAGTGGCCTGAAACAAGTGATAGAAAACCCGTTGATCCATATCGGCTTTATGTGCAACCAACTCTTGTGCGTAGTGGTGGATTTCTCCTGGGTGGGTAATAGCCGCAATATGTATGAGTTGCTCCAGTAGTGGTTCAGCAACATCTTTCGGAATTTCTGGACGGCACGGAAGAATTTCTTGCCGTCGGGAAATTTTTATACGGTGCATTTCTGTGGCATGATGACTAAAATAGCCGGTAAATGAGTGCGGGGGAGTAAGCAATCTACGGATGTGC
>CAZOTW010000004.1:0-35367 GCA_964582845.1 uncultured Gammaproteobacteria bacterium | reverse complement strand
ACGGAGCCAGTGTGGCAATACATGAAAGAGACACTTCTATGCCAGGACTATTTGCAGGGTATCCACAAAGTGCACCCACGACATTTTGATAATCTTCCATCTGCTGATCGGTCATGTGACAAAACGCTAAGCCATATTCTACGTGACGAGTATTCGGACATTCATAAAACTGCCGCGAGACTGTATCGAGTTTTTGGGCCCTCACTACCCGGTCACGAAAGACTCGGACATTACCGTGTTGACGATAAAGACCTAAGAGTTGCTGCCAACAATCGACATTGGTGACCTCGTCAAGATATATATTCCCAAAGGTTTTTTCTCTTTCATGCAACTCGTGACTAATAGCCGAAATATCATGGCGGGCCGATGAATCAGAGCATAAATAAGCAAGCGTTTGTAATGCCTGCGGGGGATTCGGATTATAGGCGACATGCCGAAAGACCCGTTTGGGGCTTTTCCACAAAGAGCTTATCCAACCAACGAAATCAGGGTCGGACATAATCTCCTCTAATTGGGCGCTTCCAACAGCTCGAACCGCCCCTTTGGCAGATTCCAAGCTATCCTGCGATCCAATAGCCTTAAGCAACCCCAATGCATAGGTAGGAAACCAGCGTTGACCTTCTGGATAAAAAGGGTGCCGCGTAGAAAAAGAAGCGCGCACTAATAGTCCATATTCTGTCTTTTCCGTGTCTGATAAATCCCACAAACGGTTATATTCGTCAGGACAATCGGCAAAGAGAAGACGAATTTCCTCCGGAGTAACGAATTCGTTCCCTATCCTCAAGCCATGTTCATGTATATTTTTCGCAATAGCGGAATCAATCCCATTGGTAAAATCAAATTCATCGTGCATGGGAAACACCGCAGAGAGGCTAGGGAAGAGTTCGATGAGAACCTGAAGCTGTTGGTCAATTAGCTCGCGGGACGGACGTGGCTCATCGCTGTCCCTAGCAATAGATCGGGCTGATTCAAAAAGCGAGGACATAAGAGTCAAATTATAGTGTAAAGCTTATAGTAAATCAACACTCCACGCTCAATCAAACAATATATGTCCCACTAAAGGATCTACTCCATGACTACTTTCGAATATGGAAGGTTATCGGCTTATAAGGAGTTCCAACTAACGGATAGTTGGCTCAAATAGTACGGCGGGATAATAAGTTTCCTCTGAGCGATGGTGAGCAAAGTTCCGAGCTTGTCGAGGAGCAAAGCCGAATCAGAGTCGAATGGGAATCTCTGCACGCTCACCAAGCTCAGCTTGGTGGAAGCCAGGTGAGCTGGCTCACCATCAATACAATTATTGATGCTGCGACTCCAACTCTTTCATTTTCCTTTTCATGTCAGCCATAGCGAGTTCTCTCCCTACCATCAACGAATTAAGTTTCTCAAGTTCTTTCTTTTGAGATTCTATTTTTGTGATGTTTTGTTTGAGCTGCTCTTCTGCTTGTTCTCGTTTAACAATTTCCAAGTGTAATTCTTCTATCGTTTTTTCCTTTTCTTTTTCTTTGGCATCGACAACGTGTTGTGCGTTTTTTTGTGCACTTTGGTAAAAGTATGCAATAACCGTCGCCGTCACGACATGAAACATGATGTGAAAGATAGTGAAGGAGTCAAGAGACAATGAGGTCACCCGAAAAGAGTAAACGAATATCAATATAAATATGTAGACGGTGCTGAAAATTCCTCCCCAGAGGGAGCCTAAAAGAAATAAAGCAACTAAAGGAAACAACGTAATAGAACTATATATCATGGGATTGGTATCTGAATGGAAGATATTAAATGACAGAACGACAAAAAAAGTAACAATGACAAACGACCAATACACTGTTTTTATATGTTTTAGATACGAACTACAGAACAAAACAACGCAAATAACGGCTAATAGTATTTCTATTCGTATATCAGGCACCCCAAGGTTAAAAAAATAGAGGATAGCGGACCATCCGACGGTGGCAACTGTTCCCCCAAAAATTGCCATAAGCCGCAAGAAATTACGTCTGGTTAAGTCCACAACTAAAGGAACGTCGTTGTCGCTCTCTGGGTGAGATGATCCCGCATCAGCCATAAAATAAGTATCTCAGTTATGTTTGGGAGAGTCAAACTGCGAAAGAGAGAAGGGAATTCGCGTCACAAAATTCCAGGGTTATCCTATTTCTTTTGCGCCCAGACTACCGTACCGGTACTTGGGATATTTGTTTTTCTATCTCCTCCACCGACTAATGCCACACCGATCTTTTTTTCCTTCGGATCATACACAACGGCAATATTTCCATAGCCTTTTGTGGCATCGTATGGCAATCTTTGAACAGCATCCTGAATTGACCGAGAGGTAAATATATCTCCCAAAGGCTGATCACCTGCCTGAACTATCAGCCCTAGGTTTAACTGCAATATTTTTTTAAATGCTTCGAGGGGCCCTCCTGATTGCTTCATAAAATCAGAAAACATGGTATGAGAAACGTTAAAGAGATAGACTACGCTATTGGGATCAATCGGCTCAGAGGGTAAATAAAAACCCATCCCATCATTGATAAAAACGGTATTTTGCCCTACGTTGATAACGAAATTATCTTCACTTATGGATACCGTCTGCGTGTCTCGGTTGTAGGGCAATGTTCTACTTTGAACATCCTTAACGTGGATATTGACGTTATTAACCTCTATAGCGCTATTCCGCCCACCGATTGCCCATTGTTGGGTTTCGATTCTGGAGCTGACGATTTTCACGCGAGCTGGTTCTGCGACATTCTGATTGTTGATGTACCATACTCCTTTTCCGAAGACAAGATTTGCTCCTACCACCTCAACCTCTCCTTGCCCACCGTTCGTGATGCTAATTGCCGCACCGGCGCCGAATCTATCGCCATATATAGGATCTTGAAGGATTTGCACGGTATACGATGGATTACTGTTCGCTGCGTCCGGTTTCACCCCTACAAACCGCAAATCCACTCGCCCGTTGCTATTCACTGCGTCCCAGGGAATGTTTCGAAATATGCAATAATCTATAGAACACCCCAGTGCTTGCGTCGGATCAGGATTATTTATAATGACTCCTCTTGAAAGTTCCCCGCGAGTCCGATGTGGCTCTATGAGGACATCGAGTGCAGCTTCAAGGTCGCTTGCGGTTGTTTTCGCTACCGATCGAAGTGCTGCTGGAAACGAGGGGTCAGATAAGAGAGTTTGTTGATTATCGATTGATGTCACGATCCCGCGAAAGGGTAAATTATGTCGAAGAGACCCATCTATATTACATAGTCCGATATGAACATTTGCCCGATCGATAGCAATTGCCGCAGGGGCGACACCAAAATCTCCATCTGAATCAGAAAAAAGTGACGGTCCTACGATATTGACTGCTTGAACCGCAATGTGGGAAAGCGGAGCGCCATCCTCCATAGAATAGGAGCGCCCATATATGACGCGCTGTGTTGTTTTATAGGTATTGTCTGGCGGCGTACTCGCGAGGAAAACAGGTCGCTCTTCGTCGGAACTGACCCCTCCGTCTATGGTTATATTACCCACCAAAACCATCCCTGCATTTACCGAACTAAAACCTGATTGCCGGGATCGATTCGAGGGATTGTCATAGACGAAGGCGAGTGGCACGTCATCCATCGCCGCTCGTTTGACAAGTGTGGGGTCGAAGCGAATCGTTTTCCCAGCCGCTGATTTTAGGTTTATGGTTAACGGCGCGTTATTGGGATTAAAAATGACATATCCGGTAAAATTTTCATCATCAACGAACCGTACAACGTCGGGGTATGCTTCGGATAGTTTTGCATAATCTAAACGCGAGACTTTTTCTCCCTCATAGACTTCTTGCGTTTCAACAATAAATGGTCCGATATCAATAAACTCGGGTATTCCCACTCGCTCAATCTGGGGAATCGTCGGTGTTTTCGAAATACCCTGAGGAATTGTTGGTGCGGTGTTTGCGTCACCGGCAACCGGTTCAGAAGCTGGTTGAGAAGCAGTATTATTTCTAAGGGCAACACCAAGTGTTCCTGTTCCTACCAATACTGCCCCTCCGGTCACCAGTTTTAAAAAATTTCTTCTATCTTGATTTTTTGGTCCTGAGGAGTCACTTTCTGCCATAGCGGTATACTATAAATTCTGTATTTAGTTCATTATGCTGCCCGTTAGTATCTGAGTCAAGAATACGGGGATATGCCACGGCTCATTCGTATGAGTAATTATGCTATAATTGGTAATTATGCTATAATTGGGACCTAAATAGCCAAAATCCATTACTGCCCAAGAAGGGGAAATAATATGGTAGATCATGAATCAGAAGGTGGAATTATATCCAATCAAGACACAGCTGCAACGGTAGAATTGGTCGATGACGTGGGACTAATGCAAAAATTTGAGATTCCTGCGCTAATAGAAGTTGATGTTTGTCACACAAATCACGGTTTGGTGGTAACAGAAAAAACGACACTACGGATACCAAGTGAAAAAGATCAATCCGGTACAAATCCCACTTGAAATTTATAGATGATCAATTTCAATGAATAGCAGTTCATGAAATCGGAAGGATAAATTCCCCGATAGATACTATAAAAATATTGCAATCTATTACTTACGATGTCATCAAGTTGACACATCTGTTTTCCTATGACACTATGTTCGTATGTTCAGGAAAAGTCTGCTGGTTTTGGCATGGTTTCCACTTACATATATTTTACTCATCATTAACTTGACGCTCCTTGCCTCCTATACCCAAACCCGCGCCAACGGGACAAAGTTGAGTACCTACCCACCCGAGGAAACACCATTTCAACTGACTGCTTCGGCGGGCACATCTCAAGTACTCAGTGCCACCGTCACTGCCGGCGACGCCCGCGTACTCCTGGTGAAATCATTTTTAGAAAAGTATAACTCTCCGATGAGTGACATCGCCGATGCCATTGTCGCGGAAGCAGACAGATATGGCGTTGATTTTCGATTGGTCCCCGCAATTGCCATGTGTGAGTCCAACGCCGGGAAACGCATACCGAAGAAAAATGAATACAATGCATTCGGTATCGCCGTGTATACCGGACAGCTGAAAGGAAAAGCATTTGCAGATTGGCAACAGTCTATCGAGTGGGTCACGAAGTACATAAAAGAAAAATATTACGATAGGGGAATTACGGATCTGCGGGATATCGGTGCCATTTGGGCGCCACCATCGGTGAACACACAATACTCCTGGACCACCTGCGTTGAACGCTTCCGCAACTCCATAATCTGATTGGTTGTGGCCGATAACATATCCATTAAAGCTTTGTATTTTAATATTTTGGTCGTTGCTGCAAACTACATGAAGATAGCCTGAAATTGCCATTTAGCCCATAGCACTTGACAAAGTGTTTTATTCGCTGTATAATGCCCCCTTAGATCCTAAGGTAGATTACTAATCTAATCTGCTTTAGGATTTTTTCGTGGCTTGCTTAACGATCCCGCTCTTGCGGGGGAGTTTAGCAGCAACGACCCCGTATTCGCGAAGCGAAGTACGGGGTGGCCATTTTGGCCTCAACCAAGGCTAAACATCTCGCCCCTTTTGCCCCTGCTCTAGCCTCATGCCTCACTTTCGTCAAGCCCGCCAAATGGCACTGACTGAAGTAGGGTAGGAGACTATGAAAAACACAATACAAGCATTTGCTTGCGTCCTGACATTGGCCGTCATGATCGGCTCACCGAAGGCGGTCTTTGCCGCACAATCCATTGCCAATGACGCCGCCAGTCTTATTATCCATTTTGGTGATATAAATGGCGTTCACTTTAGCGATTTACGCGACCCCGAAATAGACATGCGCCCGGAGCTTCTTCGCGCATTTTTGCATGCACATAATTCTCCTCTTGAACAGCAAGCCAAAACGTTTATCAGTGAGGCGGATAAAAATAATCTGGACTGGAAATTGGTCGCCGCTATTGCCGGTGTAGAATCAACATTCGGAAAACATATCCCTTCAGGATCGTATAACGCGTGGGGATGGGGGATCCCGACAGGCGCCCAGTACGGCATCGCATTCGCTAGTTGGAAAGACGGCATTGCCTCCGTATCAGAAGGACTGAAGAAAAACTATATCGACAAAGGCGCTCAATCGATCGAAGAAATCGGCTACATCTATGCCGCGTCACCCGCATGGCCCGCTCACGTACGATTCTTTATCGATAAAATAGAATCCTTTCAGCCAACCGATCCCGAAGAGCTAGCCCTCAATATCTAAACTGGCGCATCCCCTTGGTTCCTTATATAATAATGTGGATTTATCATGAGTGAGTGGTATACTTGCCCGCCGCCAGAGTGCTGAAACTGGTATACAGGCACGGCTTAGGACCGTGTGCCCAAAAAGCATGAGAGTTCGAGTCTCTCCTCTGGCACTGACATACTTGGCAGGAGGTTTCCCGCATCCCGATTTGATCGGGATGCGGGATCCCGAAGTTCTATTCCGCCAAAGGCGGAAAGATACTTTCGGGACAACTCCTCTCGAGAGCACTATAACTTTACTTGACCCGTCCTTCCCAAGCATGTACGATCATAGTATGAGACGGCTGCCCATCTATTGTTTCGTCTTGCTGGTACTACTGTCCCTTGCAGGCTTTATCTACGCCTCATCCACGCAAGCATACCAGGACTACCTTTACCAGTTTGACGTCTACCGACAGAAGTATTCGGATTTTCAGGTAGCCAAAAATTCCTACGATAAATTCAAGACACTGGAGTCACAAACGACGGCCCTCGAGAAAACGAAAATCATGTTGGCCCAACGCGATCAGGTGCTCCGTGCGTATTTACTTCTCCTCAATGAAGAGCTTGGCGAGAACCAGGGGCTGAATCCAACGACAAAACAAACGTATCAGACACTCCTCAATAACGAAGTGAAGTTTCTGGATAGCCACAGCCAACTCATCCCAGCTGTGGGATCGATTAATGATGCCCAAACCGTCTCAACACAACTAGAGTCTCATTACATTATCCTGCAAACATCCATGCGCCAAATCATTATCGGTCTGTCACTGGGAAACCTCGCCATCCTCAGCGCGAAGTACGATACGCTTCTGCAAAATGCAAAAGCCATTATCCTCACCCAGGGATCCATTTTTCCCCAAGACAAGCTCAATACCATTAATCGGTGGGTCCTGCAGATTACCGATAAACGCAGCCTCTATCAGCAAAAAATCAACCAAATCTCATCCGCCAACACCCAACTGCAAATCAATGATCTTCAGGAACTCACCCGAAGGTTTGATAGTATGACGAGTCAAGTAGGGGAGGCAAAACAATATTTACTTGAAGGCACATCGTACCTGGGGGAATTAGCAAATGCTCTGCGGTATCAAGACTAACTATGGACGCTACCACACCACAACCCGATATATTGCCCGAAAGCCATAATCCGCCAAACTACGGACCGGTGTTTTCGCCGCCACCATCGCCACCTACGGCAAACCAACCGCAAGCGGAGTCTCCAAAGCGCACCATTCCTCCCTGGGTCGTCATCATTTGTGTCATCGGGTTTCTGATCGCCGGTTCCACCTTCTTTGCGACAAGCCGAAGACAGCAGGTCGTTTTGCCTCCTTCACCCACACCGACCGTGACACCCACCCCCACGCCGATTCACCCATACTCGGCAATCGCCTCGCAAAGCGCATTCATGGAGCTTGATACGGCAATCGCCTCGCTTTCAGGAGCCATCAATGCATTCAACGTCCAAAATCCCGCACTCGTTCCTCCGGTTCTTGATCTCCCCCTGGGATTCTCCGATTAACCATTAAGCGTAACGCTGTATTTATCTAGAGCCCTATTTATGCTACAATTTGCCTCATGACATCCAAGATGCAACATCTAACCGACGGAACTATTGAGCTTGTTATCACCATCCCCTGGGCGGAAGTGCAGAAAACCTACGACGCGGTCGTTGACAACACGGTGAAAAACGCCGAACTTTCCGGGTTCCGCAAGGGCAAAGCGCCGCGCAATTTAGTCGAAGAAAAACTCGATAAAACAAAAGTGTATGAAGATGCGCTCCAGCGGATTATTCCCCAAGCCTACGGGAAGGCAGTCGAAGAACATAAAATTCATCCCATCGTCTCTCCCAAAATTGAACTTCAGGAAGCCACAGAAAAAAAGGATTGGCGGCTTCGCGCACTCACCTGCGAAAAACCAAAAGTCGACTTGGGATCATATAAAGAAGCAATACGAGACGTCAAAGTATCAAAACAGAAAAAAATTTGGGTTCCCGGATCCGGCGAAGCCGGATCTGGCTCCGCCAGACAAAATGAGGGAAAGCCCGATGATAAAAAGCCGACGCTCGACGAACTTTTAAAAGCGTTGTATGAGGCGGTCAAAATTTTCATCCCGGCTCTCCTTCTTGAGCACGAAGTTAATAGACTGCTTTCCGACCTTATTGACCAAACGAAAAAGCTTGGTCTTACGGTAGAGCAGTACCTGGCATCAACCGGCCGCACCTCAGAAACCGTTCGGAAAGAATATGAAGAGCAAGCCAGACGCACATTGACCCTGGAATTTGCCCTTGAGGAAATCGCGGATAAAGAGGGCATTTTGATATCGGATGATGATATTGACACCGTGATAAAAACGGCAAAAACCGACGAAGAGAAAAAAGCGATGCAGAGCCAGCGATACTATATCGCCTCTGTGCTTCGCCGCCAGAAGACTATTGACTTCCTTGCGACTTTGTAATACCGTTGCATTGCATATCCGTCCTGTAGTAAAATGAGGCTATGGACAACACCGTATTTGGTCAACAACAGCAACAAAAAAAGCCCAAAATGTACCAAAATGACAGCATTTTGGAATCTCTTCGCGCTATCGGTGGGGGAGTAGGGAAAGCTGTTGCCAAAGACGTCACGGGCAAAATCGCAAGCGATGCGCTGGCTTCTTTATTTGGCGCACCCCCGCCAGCTGGCGGGGAATTACGGGCAAACAGATCCATGGACTTCCAAAAAGAACGTCAGCCGTTTTCGCCGTTTCGGCGTCCGGAAATCCATAGACCACCGATTGTGGAACTGGGCGAACCCAATTTGAAACGTGAAATTGAAGAAGTGCGGGCGGAACTCAAAGCACTGTCTATGTCCATGAGGAATCTCAACACGGAAATCCAAAAGGCAGTTAACGAAGTGCCGATACGTCCGGGTGTGTATCACAAAAACTTCCTGGATCGGTTGCGCTCGATTATGAAAGTTCTGCGTGAGCAAATCGAAGACAGCAGAAGCTGGCTCGTGATGCATAACGCGAGGAAACAGAAAAAAGGCTACTGGGGTCTGTACAAAAAACACGGGACGCAATTTGGCCTCTCCACCGAACGAACGATGGCTACCTCCGCGGGGTAACTTTCCTTTGAATATACACCCACACCAGGTGTGGGTACAGGTAGACACCTAAGGATTGTCAAGTGTTAAATGCTTGATTTCTGCAAGTGCGCGCTGATAGTCCGCCTGATTTGTCGTAAAACTCTGTAATTCTTCAATGCTTGAAAAATGACTTTGTATCAAATCTGTCGTCACAAATGGGTAAACCTGATTTTTCGTGTAAGAACCGTACGAAGACCACGCATACTCCTCTAAACCACTCATATCTTTTATGACGAATGAGGTAAACGGATTTAAGTGAATATATCGGCTAACGTGAAGCAATTGTTCTTCAGATTCCATTCGAACACTCTTAAACATAGCTTGAAAGACCGCACCGGATCGCTTCGTTTTGGTATTAAAATACTTTGCGTAACTATTTTGTATATTCCTCATGAATCCTGAAATGCCGTTTTCCGCAGTTTGCCGGAGTAGAAAGTGAACGTGGTTTGGCATGAGGCAAAACGCGAGCACATCGACAATATTTACATGCGAACTCTCAAGCTCTTGCATAAATGTGTATTTTTGTTTCGGGGGAAGACGATGATAATGGGAAAAACGTAGGCGTAGAGTATCAAAACGATAATAATTGATCGTATCAAGCATGCGCCCGTAGTACTTACTATTCAAGAATATTGGTTGACGCGCTACGCTTCGATTAAAAATATGATACGTTTGATCAGTCGCAAAAGGAACGAATCGATAAGGCATTAACCACAATGTATACAGTCTCTCCTTATGTGTCAATACGAACCCACACCTGGTGTGTACAATCGGCCATAAGGTATAATAATGCATAACACATAGGACACGTAGCTCAGCGGTAGAGCGCTGCATTCACATTGCAGATGTCGGGGGTTCAAATCCCTCCGTGTCCACTACCTTATCCACTAATATCCACTAATACTCGTAACTTCCTCAGGTGTCCAGCTATCCCACACCGGGTGTGGGTATGTGTTTGAAATCGCGACACTTCTGTGGGGACGGCACCTCTTGTATCGACGAATCATGGCAGGGGACCACAAAAGAGGACAAGCTTCCTCTCAAAACCACCTCCGGCCTTATCTACGCCCAATAAATTACATTATACATAGGCATACTAAACTATAGTAAATTGACTATAGACAGTGTGGAGTATTGTTAGTATAATCGAAACCTGTTCAAATTTACCTAGATGACGTGGAACATACTAAAACAGGGGAAACAGGACAAAACAGTTGACAGATGAATTGGTTAGCGTTATACATGTAATATATATCACATTAATGTTGTATGATATTATGACTAGAAGTCATCTCATAATTACGAGAGTTACGTCATTCTGGCAAGCCGAAGGCGCGCCCAGAATCCGAAACAGGATTTACGGACTCTGGACAAGCCAGAGTGACGATGTATGAGATAGATTCTAGTATAAGCACCTATGGATTTTCCAGAAACCTATTTTACCGTCAAAGAAGTTGCCTCATACCTGAAGCTCAATCCTCTCACGATTTACGCGTATATCCGCACGGGCAAGCTCAATGCCGTCAAATTTGGCAGAACCTATCGCATCGAACGGCAGGATCTCATGCAGTTTATCGATAGCCACAAAGTGGAGGTTGACACATAATATTCGTTTCTTAACTTATGAATACCAAAGGCCTATCTATCATTGTTCCAACATATAACGAATCCGCGAGTATTCCGGAGCTCGTTACGCGCATTGCTGAGGCTATCGCACGTATTGGTGTGCCGTATGAAATACTCTTTATCGATGACCACTCAACGGATAATACCCAGGAAGTCGTACGGCAGTATGCGCAAGAATACCCCGTCTATTTCTTTCGTAAACAAGGAAAGAAAGGAAAAGGCTATTCAATTTTAGAAGGATACACCCATGCGGCATATGACTCGATAGCCATGCTCGATGGGGATCTGCAGTACCCACCGGAAATTCTTCCTGAATTGTATGCGAAAGCTCAAGAGTACGGTATGGCTGTTGCCAACCGGAAAACGTACAGAACCACGCTTGCTCGCCGCATCGCTTCTAGATTCAATGCCTTCATCTTCGGAAGAATGCTTCTGGGGCTAAAAACAGACGTCCAATCCGGCTTAAAAGTAATGAGGCGGGAGATATTCGATCACCTCGATACACGCCTGGTTTCCGCATGGGCCATCGACATGCCGCTTCTTTTCACCGGCCATGAGCTCGGGTATACGGTTGGACACGTCAACATCGATTTCCATCCCAGAAGCGCCGGCAGGTCCAATGTCCGGTTTGTCGAAACCGCCTGGCAAATAGCAACAGGGGCAATCAAAACAAAATTATCCCGCAGACGCGTTTTTCCCGTACCTCCAACGCGAGAAAAATCCATGCTCGGCGCCGGTCTTGCTCACAAACGGCACCGATTTATTACGCATACGACACTTCCGCATCATATGTCCGCCATAACGACGCTTGCCAGGTGGCAAAAAGTCTTTCTTGCGTCACTCGTTGTTGGCTTCGCCATCAGCGTTTGGGCTAACCCGCTCACTACCGCGATAGCCGCTATTGGGATCTTAAGTGCCATCTATTTTATTGATGTTCTTTTCAATGCATATCTCATTCTCAAAAGCTTGAATATGCCACCGGAAATTACGGTTGATGCAGGCGAGTTAGTATCGGTAAAAAGTGAGGATTTACCCGTCTATTCCATCCTCTGCCCGTTATACCATGAGGCGAGCGTCTTACCGCAGTTTGTAAAAGCCATTGAGGCTCTCGATTGGCCGAAGGATAAACTGGACGTTTTGCTGCTTCTTGAAAAAGATGACACGGCGACCATAGATGAAGCGAGAGCACTCGGTCTTCCCGATTATTTCCGGATCGTGGAAGTACCGGAATCCAAACCAAAAACCAAACCCAAAGCCTGCAATTACGGCTTAAATGTCGCGCGGGGGGAGTATGTCGTCATATTTGATGCGGAAGACAGACCTGACCCGATGCAGCTGAAGAAAGCCTATTGGGCTTTTACACACACTGACAAGCGTATCGTATGTCTTCAAGCGAAGTTAAACTACTACAACCCACACGATAATCTGTTGACCAAACTGTTCACCGCAGAATACTCTCTGTGGTTTGATGTAACGCTTCCTGGGTTGCAGGCGATAGAAACGAGCATGCCGCTCGGGGGGACAAGTAACCATTTCCGAACATCCGTACTCTTGGAACTCCACGGCTGGGACGCGTTTAATGTCACAGAAGACTGCGACCTGGGCGCACGCTTGTTTAAACACGGATATAGGACCGCTATCATTAACTCAACGACCCTGGAAGAAGCAAATAGCGCGCTAGGCAACTGGATTCGCCAGAGAAGCCGTTGGATCAAAGGCTATATCCAAACGTACTTTGTCCATACGCGAAAACCCTTATCATTTGGAGAAAATCACCTAATCCACGCTCTTGTTTTTCAGCTGGTTGTTGGCGGCAAGATCGCATTCATGCTTATTAACCCACTGCTGTGGCTTGCGACTATTTCGTATTTTACGCTGTATGCATTTGTTGGTCCCACCATACAAGCTCTCTATCCGTCTGTCATTTTTTACATGGCGGCAAGCTCACTCGTCTTCGGCAATTTTCTTTGCATGTATTACTACATGATTGGATGTGCGAAGCGCGACCAGTGGAGTCTCATGAAATACGTATTTTTGGTGCCACTGTACTGGCTTATGGTCAGTTTTGCTGCTGGTCTTGCCATCATTCAATTAATCGTAAAACCCCATTATTGGGAAAAGACCCGACACGGATTACGTTTCGGTGAAACGCCCGCAAAAGCAACCATGTCCGAACATGCATATGCGGTAGCGCCCGAATCTTCCTTGCTTCGTGCGTTTTTGCATTCAAGCGTTACTCATGGCGGTCTTCTTGTGGCAGCCACAGCCGTAGGCAGTGTTCTGAACTTTTTATACAACGCATTTCTGGGGCGAACCGTACCCATTGAAACATTTGGCGTTATCAATCTCTTCGGCACATTTTTTTATCTTGTCAGCATACCCATTGGCGCTCTGGCGAGAACCATTACGTATCGAAGCGGATACCTATTCGGGAAATTCGGCAAACCCGTCTATGCGTATTGGGCCTCGCTCCAACGCCCACTTTTTTTCATTGCACTGGCATCAACCATACTTTGGCTATGCTCTATGCCTTTCATTGCCGGATTTTTTCACCTGTCAACCCTTGTTCCTCTTCTTCTGTTTAGTCCTATCTGGCTCGTGGGAATTGGCGTTGCGGCAAACTCCGGATTTCTGGGAGGCACGCACCAATTTTCGTTTCTTGCGGCTCTTACTCTCATCGATGCTAGCGTGAAGCTTGCTGCCGCTGTGGCGATCATCACGATCGGACTCCCCGAGTTTATCTATATCGTCATACCGCTTGCAATTGGGGTAGAGTACCTTCTGGGCACGCTCGTTATGAGCAGAAGGGCACAAAAACGCGTCGTGAGTGATCCACAAACCATCGCGTATTTCCCAAGACGATTTTTCTTGACCTCAATGTTAAGCATCATTTCTACAGCCGCATTTCTTTCTGTTGATGTCCTTTTGGTGAATCACTATATGACGGCACTGGATGCAGGACACTACGGGCTTTTGTCTCTCGTGGGAAAGATGATTGTTGTCGCGGGGTCTATGTTCGGGCAATTTATCACCCCGGTTGTCAGCCGCGAAATAGGAGCCGGACGAGACGGCACGAAACAGTTTTATACACTGCTTGCCGTAACCACGGCAGTCTGCCTAGTAGGATTTGTAGGTGTTGGTGTGTTTGGATATATCACCGTACCGCTTCTATTTGGCAAAAATATCGCTTCGGTGGTAGGAGAGCTGCCGCTCTATACGCTTGCCATGGTCCTGTTTACCGTAGCCTCCGGCATCGTCAGCTATCACCAGATACGCAAAGAGTACATATTTCCCGTTGTGGGCTTTTTACTGACGATTGCGCAAGTTACCGGACTTGTGCTTTTCCATAACAGTTTGTCCCAGGTAGTAGTAGTCATGTTTGGAAGCGCGTTGCTTCAGCTTATTGTCATGACTTTATTGCACATATTTCGTGAACAGATACGGGTACTTATCGTCAATACTGCGGACTTCTTAGGACTTTTCAGCCGCATTACGGCGCTACCCTTTGCTCCCCAAAAGCTGCGTATACTGATTTTTAACTGGCGGGATACCAATCACGTGTGGGGTGGCGGCGCGGAAGCGTATATCCACGAGCTAGCCAAGCAATGGATCCACATGGGACATTCCGTGACCCTTTTCTGCGGCAATGACGGGAAAACCCCACGCAATCAAGTCGTCGATGGCGTCCGGGTAATTCGCCGTGGCGGATTCTATACGGTGTACGTATGGGCATTTTTGTACTACATGGTACGGTTTCGGGGAAAATATGACGTCGTCGTAGACAGCGAAAACGGCATCCCGTTTTTTACCCCACTCTATGTAAAAGAACCGATATTTTTGCTCATCCACCACGTGCATCAGGATGTATTTCGCATACACTTAACATTTCCCTTGCGGCAGATTGCCACGTTCATAGAATCAACGCTCATGCCAAAAGCCTACCGCAACAATACGGTCATTACCGTATCAGAATCTTCCAAAAAGGAAATTCTGCGACATAATCTCGCCCGCGAGGAACACATTCGCGTGGTGACGCCAGGAGTGAATATTGAATTATTTGAAAAACGCACGAAAACCGAATATCCGTCTGTTCTCTATCTCGGACGCCTCAAAGCGTACAAAAACATCGATGTGGCTATCCGCGCATTTGCGAATGTCTACCGCGCGTATCCCGATGCCAAGCTCGTCATCGCCGGTGAAGGGGAACATATGTCCGAGTTAAAAAAGACGGCAGGCGCGCTCAACCTGAATGGTTCCGTGCGATTTACCGGTAGAGTGACGGAGAAGGAAAAACTCGCGCTTCTGGCTACCAGCTGGGTAGCCGTACAACCGTCGTCATTTGAGGGATGGAGCTTGGCAGTGCTGGAAGCCAATGCATGCGGCACGCCTGTGATAGCTTCCGACGTGTACGGCTTACGGGATTCCGTGGTAAATAACCAAACCGGACTTCTGGTACCGCCCAGAAATGACCATGCGCTTGCAGAATCCATGGAGCTTCTCATCGCCAATCACGCATTGCGCAAAAAATTTAGTGTCGAAGCCCATGAATGGTCTAGGTCATTCTCGTGGGAAAAAAGCGCACAGGACTTCATCGAATACATCACCGGAATTTTACAACAGCAGAAAAAACCTATAGTAACCCAAAAAGATAGACTTTCCCTTGCGGAAGCGAAAAACATATGAAAACTATGCCCACAGTCACATATGCAGTATGTGCATATAACGAGGGACAAAATATAGTACGACATATAGCGTCTGTATTACGACAGAAGGAAATCGGTTTTAGGATCGAAAAAATTCTGATTGTCTCAGATGGATCAACAGATAACACGGTCAAGCTTGCAAAATCCCAGAATCACAAAAAAATCGAAGTCATTGCGTATAAGAACAGAGTTGGAAAATCTTCAAGATATAACAAGATATATAAATCTCTAACAACGGATATTCTTGTTCAGTCAGATGCGGATGTTGTCTTGAATGACCAATACGTTTTGAGTAATGTAATAAAACCGTTAATTAAGCATAAAACAGTGATGTTAACGAGCGGTAACTCAAAGCCACTCTCAGCAAAAACATTTACTGAATTTGCAGTGAATAAAACCGTTGAAGCTTACCAAGAGTTGAAATATTCCGTCCGTGACGGACACAGTATTTTCTGTGTAACTGGTCAGTTGCTTGCATCTAAAAAAGAATTTGTTAAAGGAATTACAATACCACGCACGATGTTTGCCGATGATACGTATATGTACCTAACGTGTATATCGAAAGGATATAAATATAGATTTGTCCCGAATGCTATAATAATGTTTCGTTCTGTTCAAACATTGCGGGAGCAAATACGTCAAAATACCCGATTCGAATCTGCACAACAACGGTTTAAAGATTATTTTCCTTCAGAGCTAGTTGATAGAGAATACTATATTCCTTCAAGGTTACTTTGGAAATGTCGATTCAAACAATTTATTCGATATCCCATCCATAGTTTTTATATCTATGTAGTTAATATGTATTGTCGGCGGAAAAGCAAGTCAATTGAATCCAAGCTTGATGCAAAATGGAGCATTGCCGAAACTACAAAACAATTTTTGCAGTAAATATTATTTTGAATAACGTATGAAATATAAACCAACAGTGTCAATATTTATTCCGGCTTTTAATGCAGAACAAAACATTGCTCGTTTATTGGGTCAGCTTATACAGCAACGTACTTTATCAGTGGTGATTAAAGAGATTATGGTTTTATCAGATCTAAGTTCAGACGACACGATAAATAGAGCGAAATCTGTAAAAAACAGAATAATTAAAGTCTACGGCAATACTACACGACAAGGTTTTGCCTATGGAGTTAAAAAAATGTTGCAATCGAGTAATTCAGATATTGTTGTCATACTTAACGATGATATCGTCGTTAAAAATTTAAATATTATTGAAGAATTATGCAATCCTATTATAAAAAATCCTGTTGTCGGAATGGTTGGGGGTAATTTGAAACCCTTACCGTCTAGAAATTTCATCCAAAATACAACATTGATTGGATTTATCTTAGGAAGACGCGTGATAGCCGATATGCCCACTATACATACTAAGAGAACGTGCGACGGCAAAATAATGGCTGTATCTAGAAACTTTTATAAGAAACTAAAATATCCTGTGAATTTGGGTGACATGGGTAATGTGGATGTATATCTATATTTCATGTGCCTGGCGACTGGCTTTTCTTATTATTTTGCACAGAAATCCGTAGTATATTTTAAGTTTCCGGATACTGTTACAGATTTTATAAAAATTAATTTACGAAATCGAAACAGTGATAGTCTGATAGATCGTAGATTTAGAAATCTAGCAATTCGTGAATACGCAGCGCCTAAAAAATTTTATGAATACCTAAGAATTGAAGAAGTAATTAGATATTTCCCTCACCTAATATTCCTATTCGCGGCTCACTATTGGATAGGGCTTAAAGATAAGCTTAACAAATCTGCGTTTTCAAAAACGTGGAGCGTTGTCAGATCAACCAAGCAACTATAAAATATATGAGAAATAAACTTACCCTAACCATCGGCATACCGGCATACAACGAAGAAGCAAATATCGGTGAGCTGCTTAGCGACCTCCCCAGCCAAACGCAACGCGGGTATGTCATACAAAAGGTTATCGTTGTCTCGGACGCAAGCACCGATAAAACTGCGGAAATTGCCCGAACATTCCGCGATTTACCTATCACCGTTGTTGTGAATGCCAAACGATTAGGAAAAGCGCGATCGGTCAATACCATTTTAGCCCAAACAACCACCGACGCGCTCATTATCCTGGACGCTGACGTCGTGCTGAAAGACCGGTTATTTCTCGCCAAGCTCGTGTCACCGATTACCAACGGAAAGGCGGATTTATGCGCGGCAAACATTGACGAGCTTCATCCGAGAAATTTCCTGGAGAAAATGCTTGCGGCAAGTATGCAGTATAAACGACGCGTGTTCGCTTCAATACACAATGGAAATAATATCTACACATGCCATGGACGCGGGCGCGCGTTTTCCAAACGGCTGTATAAAGCAATTCACTTTAAAGATAGCGCCAACGAAGATGCATATTCCTATCTCTTCTGTGTCCATCACGGATATACCTACCGATACGTTTCCGACGCGACCGTCTGGTATGCGCTCCCAAGCACGCTTGGCGATCACGAACTCCAAAGCGTACGGTTTTTCCAATCCCGCAGGCTTTCGGTGGGCGAATTCGGAGAAAAATTTGTTTCCGATGCGTACACACTACCCAAATTTCTGGCACTCAAAACGCTTATTCAATATACCGGGAAAAATCCTTTTATCGTGCCGTATCTTGGACTTGCCGCGTATCTCAACATAAAATCCCGACTCATCAAACGAGTACACAACACCTGGACTGTTGCGAAAAGCTCAAAAATTTTGCGAAGGGGAATAACTCTATGGATAACAGGATAAGGAAAAAACACCCGGTCATCTGTATGTTCGGCACGTATGATCCCACATATACGTCCAATAAGCTTACGATCGCTGGACTTCGTGATAACGGTGCGCGCGTCGTAGAGGTCAACGCCGCAGTCACGGTGACCACATTAAACAAAAAGCAGGAAATGGGCTGGCTGCAGCTTGCCAAACGCGTGCTTCGCAAGTATCGCATCGTCAGTGAAATTATCAAACATCGCAAGGGCATTGCCGCAAGCGACGTCATCTACGTCGGGTATCCCGGACACTTCGACGTATTTCCGGCGTGGTTCGTGGCCAAGATATTCAGGAAAAAATTAGTGTTTAATCCTCTTCTCATTTTCTACACCGGTTTTACCGAAGAGCAGGGCATTCTGTCGAAAGGATCCTTTCTTGCGAAACTCGCCAAATTCGGCGAGGGACTCGTGTACCGGTCATGGCAGACACGCCGTTTCAGCAGGAATTTATGGAGCGTATTTTCTGCGTGCCGAAAAGTAAAATCCGAACGGTTGCCCTAGGTGCGGACGATAAATTTTATCCGTACACACCGTATACCAATACAACAAACAAAATAAATGTGACGTATTATGGTCTCTATAGCCCGATTCACGGGGTAGAGTACATCATAGAGGCGGCGCGGAGACTACGGAGCGACAAAGACATTCATTTTGACATGATCGGCAACAGGGGACAGACGTTTGACGCAAGTATCACGCGCGCAAAAAAACTCAAGCTCACCAATATGTCTTTTTACTACGACATTCCGCAAGAAGAACATATCCCGATTGCCCAAAAAGGCGACATCTTTCTGGGCTTTCTGGCCAAACACCCAAGTATTGATCGCGTGATCCCGAACAAAGTGTACCAGGGATTATCGCTTAACAAAGTCGTCGTGACTGCCGACGCGCCGGTTATCCGCAGCGTATTTACGAACAAAAAGAATATCTACATCGTGCCGCCTGCCGACACGGACGCGTTTGTGGATGCCATCGTTGAATTGAAAAACAACCCATCTCTTCGCAAACGCATCGCGACCCAAGGATACCGGATGTTTACTGAAAATTTTTCGCCTACAATAGTAGGGGAGAAGCTTATTGAATATATGGGAGAAATTCTATGAAGCGCGCACTATGCATGCTGGCTTTTGGTTTTATCATCACCGTCCTTCTTGCGATGGTCGTGAAGGGGAATAAAGCGCCAAACGGCTCTTTAGCCTATCAGCAAAGCACGGAAGGGAACCTTACGGGACCATTCGAAAGCTCCGGAAGCAATTCCAGATACGCACTCGTTGAAGCGATTGTCAAATCCAAAACATTTTTCTTTAACAACGCGCAGGCCGGACTCGCCGCGCCGGATCTCGTTTTGTACAACGGAAAATATTTTTCTATTTTTACTCCGGGCGTGGCGTTTGCGGTGTTGCCGTTTTACCTCCTCGGCAATCTTTTCGGCATACCACAGCTTGCGACGTACGGCGCAACCACTCTCGTTGCGTTTGTGAATCTACTCCTCGTTGTACTTATCGCGCGCAAGCTCGGAGCCGGTATGATCCCGTCTCTCATAAGCGGCTTCCTATTTTTGTTTGGTACCAGCGCCCTCACGTACGCGCTCACGCTTACCCAGCACCACTTAAGCATACTTGTTATTCTTCTTGCTACCCTCACGCTGTTTCATAAACCAGGGCTTCTTCGAAATACCCTTCTCGGTCTTCTGTATGGAGCTGGGCTTCTCATCGATATTCCGAATGCGATTATTCTTTTGCCTCTTATGCTCTACGCCGCCGGACAACATCTCACTCGTATAGACGAAGGCCGCGTGGTTACAATCAAGCTAAAACTCGTTCTCGTATTTTTACTTCTCGGATTTATTCCGCTCCTTGGCACATTTGGCTGGTACAACAAACAAGTCACAGGAAGCTATACGATTCTGAGCCAATTTTTGGGAAGATCAGACTATCCGCCAAAGCCAAAAACGACAACAGTAAAAAAAACACGGGATCCGTATGCGCCAACGCTTCCGTTTTATTCACGCCTACAGCTCAACGGACTATACATACTGCTTATAAGCAATGAGCGCGGATGGCTTTATTATAGTCCTATCGTATTTATTGGCACGGCGGGACTTTTTCTTGCTCTTAAACAAAAAGAGACACAAAAGGCGGCAGTCGTCATCTTGACCATGGCCGGACTCACGGTCACCCTCTACTCTACATTCGGCGATCCGTGGGGCGGTTGGTCATTTGGCCCGCGGTATCTTTTGCCGGCAACGGCACTTCTTTCCACTGGAATTGGTTTGGCGATAGAACGGTGGAAACGAAGCATTCTCTTTGGTCTTGCTTTTTTGGCTATCGCCGGATACGGCATCTATGTCTCTACGTTTGGTGCGTTTACCACTACGCAGGTTCCGCCCAAACAGGAAGCCGAACACCTGGTGACATTTATTCCCTACACGTACGAGTACAACAAACAACTGATCGATCAAGGTAAAACTGGATCCCTAGTCTACAACCTATGGCTGAATGGCCGCATTCCGCTTTCCTCTGTCGTCAAGATCTATCAGGGAATCGGTATCTCCTTCACATGCATAGCCTATGCTCTGCTCATTAGAAAAGAGTTTTTTAGGAAACACTCTGTATGAACATACGCGAACTGACTCTCACTATTCCGAAACAACCATTCCAACGCATAGGAGCGTGGTCTACACGTCATGCACTTGTTTTCCTGATAATTGTACTAAGCGTCGTGTCCATTGCGTCATTTTACACGTATTACGCCAATGGCTTAGGTCTTGCCTACAACGACGCCCGGAGTCATCTGGACATCGGACGCCGTGTCGTAGAGAACCTCAAGCCTGGTTTAGCGCAGTTGGGGTCGGTATGGCTCCCACTGAACCACATTCTCATGATCCCGACGATCTGGAATGATTTTATGTGGCATTCAGGACTGGCGGGTGCCCTGCAGTCCATGATTGCATTTGTCGCCACCGGTGTGGTCATTTACCTGTTTTTGCGATTGCTCGGCGTTGGTCTCTTTGGCCGAATCTTTGGTGTTGCCGTCTTTATTCTAAATCTCAATATTTTATATCTGCAATCTATCGCCATGACCGAGCTTCTGCTTCTTTTTACTATGACAGTCGGCGTCTACGAACTGACCAAATGGCATAAAACAGAGGACATTCTTGCTCTTATCCGCGCGGCGTTTTGGATCATGCTTTCCACACTCGTGCGGTATGACGGATGGTTTCTCTTGGCGTATGGAGCAGCACTTGTCGTTTTTCATACATGGAGAAAGCGGGGATACCGCGTGGCCGAAGGGTATTTTATTCTATTTTGTACGCTTGCAGGATTCGGCATATTTTTGTGGCTTTTGTGGAACCAGCTTATTTTCAAAGACGCGCTGTACTTTGCATTCGGACCGTTTTCTGCTCATACCCAACAGACGCAACTGGAAAGCGCCGGAGTACTTATGACCAAAAAGAACCTGCTCCTGTCTATCCAGGTCTATCTCTACGCGCTCATTTTTAACTCCACGGCATACGTAGCTATCTTGGGAGCTATTGGGGCGGTTGTCCTTTGGCTGGATCGACGCCTTATCCCTTCTGTGCGGATAGCTACCACGGCATTATTTGCGCCATTTTTGTTTAACGTGCTTGCCCTCTATCTCGGATTTTCCGTACTGTTTGTGCAGGGAATTTCCGGAAACACATGGTTTAACGTTCGCTATGGCATCATGATGATGCCATCTCTTGCAATTTTCATCGGGTATCTCATAGACCGGGTAAAAATCGGCAGACTATCGCTTGTTGCGCTCTACGCTTTTGTGATCTTTTTCTCCATCGCTAACCACGATGCCGTCACAATCGATGACGCACGTGTCGGCAGTAGCCAAAAAAATGTGAGCGAAGTAAGCGGATACCTCAAAACCCACGCGGCAAACCAAGAAGGATTTATTCTGATCTCCGCCGCTTCGCACGATGCTATTATCTTTTCTTCGGGTCTACCCATGAAACGCTTTATCCATGAAGGCACCGGCACCTACTGGAAAAGCGCAACGACGAGTCCCGATCGCTGGGCGCGCTGGATTGTGATGCGTACGTATGATGATAATGATCTCACGTACAAAGCTATTCGTGTGACCAATCAATTGTCAAAATATACCAGGGTTGCTCAATTTCCGTTTGCGGACGTGTATGAACTCAAGCCCGAATATCTGAAGACACTGAATACCAAGCCAACACTGCCAAAACAACGGTAGGGGAGATTGACAGTATTCTAACTATAGGATATAATTATTACTCTTTATGTACGACATCATCCTGAAAAAACTCGAGAGCCGTAAACAACCCATAGACGTTATCGTCACCGGTTTGGGATTCATGGGGTTTGGGTTTCTCTCCTCGATTAAACACACCAAAGGCATCCGCGTCCCCCTGGTACTTACCCGCAGGGTTGACCAGTCCAAAAAATTTCTCGAAGAACACGGATTTGCCGCATGTGTCGAAAGTAATCCGCAAAAAATAAAGGAGCAAGCAGACCTGGGATATATATGCGTCTCGGATAACCTCGATCTTATCGAATCGTATCCGGCAGACGTCGTCATGGAAGTTACCGGCACGATTGCATACGGCACGGATGTGGCCCTTCGCGCCATCCGCGCCCACAAACACATCGTCACCATGAATCCGGAGTTGCAGGCCACAGTCGGAACCGAACTCAAGCAACTCGCGGACCAAAACGGCGTCGTCATCACCGACGTCATCGGCGACCAGCCCGGATCCCTTGCTAGACTTATCGGTCAATCAAAACTCATGGGCTTCAACGTGCTTCTTGCCGGAAACATGAAACGGTATCTCAATCGCCACGCCACTCAGGAAGAAATGAAACCTTGGGCAGATGACAAGGGCTTGTCCGTGCGCCAAACCGTCTCATTCACCGACGGCACCAAACAGTCCATAGAGATGACACTTGTCGCCAACTACTTCGGCATGGATATCCTGCAGTTTGGTATGCGCGGGCCGGAAGTAGAGGACGTACAGGAAGCCCTCAAAGTGTTTCAATGGCATAAAATCCCCCAAGAGGGAGTAGTGGATTACATACTGGGGAAAAAGCTTTTCCCGGGAATCTTTGTGGTAGCCGAGCACTCGGATAAAAATCAGCAAAAATATCTGCGCTACCTGGGACTGGGAGAAGGACCGCGCTATGTATTGTTTGAGCCCTATCACTTATGTCACCTGGAAGTTGCCGGAACGATTGCGAAGGTCGTCCTATTTGGACAAGAAACCATACATAATAGCGTGAGTCCACGCGCGACCACCATAGCTGTGGCTAAAACCGAACTTGCTGCCGGCACGGCGCTTGACGGCATCGGCGGAGACACCATGTACGGCAACATCGATAAAATTGAGCATTCCGCGGGTTATCTGCCGGTCGGACTTGCTCCCGGAGCAATCGTCAAACACTCACTTCATCAGGATCAACCGATAAAAATAAGCGATGTCACCTTGCCGGTCAATGCGGCAACGATCCTTTCCGGCTTGGTGCAGGCCACAAAAAAACCTACGCCACGCGTGTATCAACCCGCGTAAACACCGGTGGTACAATAGGGGATATGGAAAACGCCCTTCAACGCCACGGAGCCCCCACGCTTTCGTCCGATCATCAATACCTCACCTATGCCGATGGGACGCCGTTTTTCTGGCTAGCTGATACCTGGTGGTTTGCGGCGACCAAGCGAATGAGCAAAAACGCCCTCCAAAAACTCCTCGCCGATAGGGCAAAAAAGGGCTTCACCGTTATCCTCTTGGTCATCGGCGCTCCACCTGAAGTTGACTCTTTGGGCGCCGACGCGGGAAATGAAGGGGGATGCGCCTTCTTACCAAACGGTGACATCAACACGCAATACTTTGATTATGCCGATAACGTCATCCGGGAAATTATTGCTGCAGGAATCGTGCCGTGTATCGTCGGCAGCTGGGGCCACCATATCGACCGATTCGGAGTAGCTGCCATGAAAAATCTCTGGGCGGAAATTATCACCCGCTGGGGGAAGCTACCGATCATATTTTGTTTAACGGGAGAAGTGGACGGGTTTCTGCAACTTACTCCTTCACTTCGTCTCCATCAACTCATCATCCGCGCAGTAAGACGATTACACCTTATTCCATTTGTAGAGAAATTGCCGACGGCAAATACGGACAAGGCGTTGCATGTCCGACTGGAAAAATGGGCAGAGGTAGCCGTATATATTAAACACATCGATACACACCACCGTCTTCTTACCGTGCATCCCCAGAGTAAACGTCTTGCCTCCGAACTGTATAGCGACCCCTCCTGGCTTGATATAAATACGATTCAGTCCGGTCATACCAAGTCCAATGCCGGTTTCATGATAGAAGCCGCACGCCGTGGCAGTAAAACTCACCCCTTTGTTAATCTAGAGCCGTGGTATGAAGGAATTTTAGGCAACTTCGGGCCGTCAGATCAGCGCTACGCATTCTGGACAAGCGTCCTCTCGGGCGCAAAAGGACACACCTACGGAGCTCATGGCATCTGGCAACTTGCCAATCATGATAATTTTATGAACCATTGGGGAAATTCCGACTGGCAGGAAGCAATACGGTATGAAGGGGCCAAACAAATTGGTCTTGCGAAACAATGGGTAATGAACATTCCCTGGTGGAAATTGACTCCTAAAAACCAGATATTGACTCCAAAAACAGAAACAATACATCCTTTTGAACCAATCATTGCACATATCCATAATCAGTACGTTCTGGTCTATTTACCTCAAGGAAGAAAACATACACACTATACGCTTTCCAACTTTTCAATACATCACACGTATACCGTCACGTACATATCACCCATAACGATGCACTCACAGCGCGAAGAAACGTTTACCAACCAGCAATCCTATACTGTCCAGGCGCCTTTATCGAAAGATTGGCTCGTATGCATATCCCGATTTGACGAAAAGACGGGAAAAAAGTAGTATAATAACTCCTATGGGATATATTATCGCCCTCATTCAAAAATTGTATTCCTTTTTGATCGCCCGCAACATCGGATCGTGCGGCAAGGGGTGCGTATTTATCACATTTTCAAAATTCTTTAAACCGAAAAATATTATCATCGGGAACAATGTATTTATTAACCAACAATGTATTTTAGTCGGTGAAGAAAAAATTACTATTCAAGATAATGTCGCCATAGGATTTCGGTGCATGATTCTTACATCAAATAATGATGTTTTTTTGGACCAAAAAACAAATAGACGGGTACATTACAATGAGCCGATAACGATAGAAAAAAACGCTTGGTTAGGATCGGGATCAATCATTCTTTCGGGAGTAACCGTCGGAGAAGGAAGCGTTGTAGCAGCAGGAGCCGTGGTTACGCGGGATGTACCGCCGCATACACTGGTAGGTGAAGTGCCAGCCAGAATAATTCGACAAATTGACGAAAATGAAAATTATTCTTCCATCAGAGAATCGCTTCATTTCCGGGTTCCCTACAAACATCCGCGCAATCCGTCTTTTCCTCCATCCTAATATTGAACGCTAGCTACCGATGGATCGTATTTCAAGGTATAATATATCGGCACATGAAGCGACTTATTATTATTTCCATTGTTCTTATCGTGTTTTTACTCGCACTGCTTCTGAAACGTAACGTCACATCTACTACAGATAAAGCGACATGGTGGGCGTTTCAATCCGTCGATACGATGAAATACTCCCGCGACGCCAGCCGCGAAAAACTCAACGACCCGTCGTTTGACCAAACCATAGATACGCAGGTAAAAAATATTGCCGATACCGGAGCCACCCATGTGGCTATTGCGACTCCGTATGATGAAGAGTTTGTCCCGATACTCAAGCGCTGGGTTGCCGCTGCAAGGAAATACCATCTTAACGTCTGGTTTCGCGGCAACTGGTCTGGCTGGGAGAAGTGGTTTGGATATACGGGTATTTCGCGCGAGGAGCACATTACCAAAACCCGCGACTTTATCCTCAATCACCCTGGTGTATTTGAAGACGGAGACATCTTTAGCGGGTGCCCGGAGTGTGAAAACGGCGGGCCGGGCAATCCGCAAATAACCGGAGACGTGAGGGGGTATAGAAAATTCTTAATTGACGAATACCAGGTTACCAAAGACGCATTTATCCAAATCGGGAAGCGCGTGGCTTCAAACTATTTTTCTATGAACGGAGATGTCGCCAAACTGATTATGGATAAACCTACCACCCTGGCTCTCGACGGCATTGTCACAATTGATCATTACGTCGCTTCGCCGGATCGGCTGGTTTTGGACATTCGCGCGCTGGCTGCTCAAAGCGGTGGACGCGTGGTTTTGGGTGAGTTCGGCGCACCGATACTGGATATTCATGGTCCCATGGATGAGGAGGCACAGGCGCGCTATTTGAATGAAACATTTCGGAAACTTGTCTCTGTAGACCAGCTCATCGGTATCAATTACTGGGTGAGTGTCGGAGGTTCTACCAAGCTGTGGAACGACGATGGCAACCCGAGAAAAGCAGTATCAGTGATCACGGAGTATTTTACTCCAAGAGTTATTACAGGACACGTTATAAATCAATTTCGTAAACCTATAGCTAATGCTGAAGTGTCTTCAGTATATCGAAACGTAAAAACAGCTATAGACGGTAATTTCAACCTTCCTATAATCGAGGGCGACGCCGCCATTACGATACATGTCAACGGATACACAGATAAAGAGCTTGTCATCAATAAAAATGACCTAAATATAAAAATAGTTATGGAGAAACCGTATCAGAATATTATTTATATGATTCTGGACTATATTAAAAGCCTATTTACCAAATCGCCGTAATTTGCATTTTCTCCCGCGTGTGCTATAATATCAACCTATAATAAAGTCTGTTCTGCATTCCTCTGCCGGGGGAGACAAAAAATCAATGCAACGTATCGCGCGTTTCTTTATCGTCCTCTTCGTCCTTGCCATCTTTCTTCCGGTAACGGCGGCTTATGCCACGGAAACGCCAACATTTCCTTCGTGCGTCAATCCCCAAGGAGAAGTGATTGCTTCCTGGGGCAACGGAACCCATGGGATAGTAGGAAGCACCGCGACATATACCGGCAGCGATACCGTATACACGCAAAATCCAGAGAATCGCGATTTTATCACTCAATGCTTCTGCTCCGCTTCAGGAGAAGGCATCCAAACCAATTGGTGGAAAGCATCAAGCCTGACAGAAGACGAGATAAAAGTACTTGAATCCGAAGGCTGGATTTCTATTCCGGACGGCTCCGCGTGGGGATTGGACGGCGGGTGGTATTTAGCACAAAATAGCTCTTATAGCTGTCTTTCAACTCCTCCTTCCAACCAGGGTGGACCCGGGGACGGCCTAAGCGATGGGAGAAGCGACGGACGAAGCGACGGACGTGGCGGACAAGTGTTAGGCGCCGTATTGGGCCTGGCGTTTACCGGAGACGTCCTCTTTGTTATGAGTGTATACGCACTGGGAGTCGCTTGTATGCTTCTTGGGTTTGCTAGTAAACTCCGTAAATCCCAAAAGGTTTCCCGCAAATAACACCCCTATGACACACCGTATATTTCTCACGCTCGGCGTGGCTTTGGTACTGTTTGGTATGTACCTTACGTGGCAGCGTACAACGCCGCTACGCCTCTCATTTCGGGACTTACCTAAGTTATCTGCTCCTTCAGCCAATACCCCCTTCCCGGTCGTCCTGACGATCCCTACGGCCCATATTACCCTACCTATTGTCCCAGCCACGATAACCACCGGACAATGGCAGGACACCAAAAGGGGCGTCTCGTATTTGTCTGCCTCAGCCGTACCGGGAGACGTAGGCAACAGCATCATGTACGGCCATAATTGGCCAAATCTGCTTGGAAACCTGCGCCTGGTGAAACCGGGGGACCGCTTGACCGTGCTTCTGTCAAACGGACAACGCCGAGGATTCACCGTCGCGTTTTTATCCGTCGTTACACCCGACGACACGCGAATCCTTGCCAATTCCAAAGATGCTCGCATCACCCTCTATACCTGTACCGGATTTCTGGACTCCAAACGGTTGGTCGTCACCGCCATAGCCGACGACCCTGCGCTTTCGCGTAAGTAAGTCTTCACTCTTATGAAGATTCTGATTCCCAACGCCACAAGCCCGAAAAATATAGGCGATCAAGCGCAACTTCTCTCTCTTTTATCCATCATTAAACATGCCCGGCCAAAGTCTCACGTCGTCATTCAGTCGTTTGATCCCGAAACACAAGCCAAACAAATACATCTTCCGACGATGCGATTACTGGCATCATGGCTTCTTTTTACGGATACAAAATTGGTTAATCGCGCGCTCCGATGCGCGATACTTTGTATCCAACTTGTGTTCCCCCAACTCACGATAGATAAAACGCTTACGAATATTCTCGCCGCCTATAAAAACGCCGATGCCATCATATTCGTCGGAAACGGGTACCTACGGGCCCGGAAAGGAATAACGCAATCGATATTTCTGTTATCGCAACTTGTTCCGTTTTTTGTGGCTCGTCGATCAGGAAAACCAGTCATCATCGCACCCATGGGCTTCGGCCCTTTTGCGTACAGGTGGCAGGCGGCGCTTGTTGCCCAGCTACTTTCTTTCCCATGCCTTCTTTTTATCCGTGAACGCATATCGTTACGTCTAGCGCGAAAATTTGGCCTTCTCCATGCGCGTCTTGGTCCGGATCATGGATTGCTTCTTCCTTCTCGTAAACACGGAAAAAACCCAAGGAAATCACAAGCAGTCGTAGGCGTTACCCTCCGAAATTGGTATCCACCAAACGTACAGCAACGACTTGAGGCGAGCGTTGCCAGCGCTCTTGTTTCGTTTGCCCAAAAAACCGGTTTATCCATTCAGCCGATTGTGCAGGTCCATGCTCCGAAACATGGGGACATTGACTTATCTGTATCACGTCGCCTTACCCGCCTCATGATGGGTCATGGCGTGCGGGTCAGAAAACCCATTATTCTTCGTTCTCCCGATCATGCGCAAAAAATATACGCCCGATGCGCCCTGCTCGTGGGCATGCGCATGCACGCAAATATACTCGCGGCTACCCAGACAACGCCGTTTGTCGCCATAGCCTATGAACATAAGACCCTAGGTATTACTCAAACCATAAAAATGGGCCGCTATTGTGTGCAAGGGGACCTGGTGACAACCTCCAACCTCACCAGGCTGCTTTACGCGCTGTATCAGAATCGAAAGGATATCCGGGCATCGCTTGACCGGCGCCTTACCTCAATGAAGATAAAAGAATATGCACACTGGATGCGGATTCTGGGTACGATATAGTTTGTACTAAAAATTGATCCGTTGCACGCGACACTCTGATGATGTTATAAGGATTAAGCTACACGTATGAAAGCAAAAATTGCAGGCCTTATTGTTTTTGGCTGTTTGTTGTTGGGAGTAGCAGTGGTACATGTCCAGGCCGCTGGCGACGGCCCAGGCCCGTGGGCAGATAGCGTCTTTTCTTCTAATCAACTAAATACCAAAGGAGGAACACCAGTAAGCATTGTCAATCCCCTAAGGAGCAATCCAGAGTCGGCATTGGGTATTGCAGAAAACGACACCGTCGATGGACATTTCTTTTCTCTTGGTTTTGGCGGCAACATTGTACTTCGCTTTGATAATCCCTTTAGCGGCGGAGTCATCGTTGTTGAAGCAACCAACGAGGGATATCCCGATGAAACTGCTTTAGTAGAGGTCTCCGTAGACGGAATAACCAACTGGACCGCAGCCGGAACGGTTACTCAGGATGATACAGTTCCCGTACCAGAAGGGATAACGTGTGCCCAATACGTACGAATAACAGATACAAGTAACCGGGATAATTTTAACGATTTTCCCGATGCAGATGCATATGATGTTGACGGGGTACAAGTTACAGGCGGAGAATCCTGTACGCCTCCTCCTGTTGATGTATGTCCAAACATTCCGGAGAATCAACCGGTACTTCCCGAGGGGTATCACTACGACGAAGAGCAGCAATGTGTTCCCAACGACCCCACGGTTACGCCCACTGATGTCCCCCCGCCTCCTTCTAACGGTGGCGGCCCGGGCGATGGACTGAGTGACGGCAGGAGCGATGGACGCTCCAGTTGCCCGAGTTGTACCGCTCCGCCAGCTGGCGGACAAGTCTTAGGTGCTTCAACGGGCGGCCAGGTCTTAGGCGCGTCCACGGATACTTTAGCCGCGACTGGTTCAAACTATGCGCTACCACGATTTGTGATTTCACTCGCTACAGCTCTTATTGTTTTCCTGCTGGGCCACAGGCTCGCGCGGGTAAATGAAACTTCCTAAACCTCAAAATACCACCGTATTTTTGGTTATCCTCTCTCTTGTCACAGGAGCTACTGTCTATGCAGGCACGGGTGCAATACCTTCCCTACGGGGGCGGCTATCGAAAACACCATCAACTACGGCACCGTCCCGATCTCCCACGCCAACTTCTGCCACCAAAGATCCTCCTACCGCCATCAATATTCCTAAAATCGGCAAAAACCTGCCGATTAAGCGGGCGACTGTCCGCGGGAACGACTGGGACATGTTTCCGGATGCCGTCGCGTGGCTTGCCACATCCGCAGTTCCCGGACAGGGGAATGTCATACTCTACGCCCACAACTGGAAAACCCTGTGGCGTGATCTCTACCTTTTAATGCCCGGAGACGTCATGGAGATTCAACACGATAATACGTGGAAACGCTACGTCGTCAGTGGATCCCGGGATGTAGGCGAGCATGATGTACAGTCAATATTGAGCGATAAAAACCAATTGACGCTCTATACCTGCGAAGGGAATTTTGATCAAAAACGGCGCGTCGTCTATGCCGACCCGGTAAAATAATTTCAGATAATGCGCTTGTCGGTAGGGGATAGTCGTATTACAATGCCCGCATACCTATGGCGCTTGCCTTATCTCTATTTATCCTTGTCCTCCAATTTTGCCTGGTGATTTTCATGCTCTACCTGTGCATCGCTTTTCTGACGGGCGCGCCGTTTGTACCCACTACCAAAAAGGCTAGTAACGCCATGATTGACCTGGCGCGGATACAAAAGGGCGACATCGTCTACGACCTTGGCTCCGGCGACGGGAGGCTCCTGTTCCTTGCTGCCCAAAAAGGGGCAATTGCGCGCGGCATAGAGATAAACCCCTTTCTAGCCCTTTATACGAACCTACGCGCTATCCTGACGGGGTATCGCGGACGCGTGTGGACGACATGGGGGAGTTTTTGGAGCGCGAACCTTAAAGACGCCGACGTCGTACTTATCTACCTTCTCCCGTGGCGCATGGAAAAACTGGAGAAAAAGCTGACCCACGAGCTAAAACCGCAAACGCTGATTGTTTCCAACAGTTTTATTTTCCCGCACATAAAGATGTGTCGCCAAGACGCCGCCAATCACGTTTACGCATTTCGCATCCCACGCAATCCCCCCAACTAATTCTGCTATTGCTATCATGTACCGTTACATGATAGCAAGAAATTAAAACGGGGTACGGGGGCTTTTTTCTTTTCGATGCTCTTGTTGCAAACTCCTCCATACGCGGCTCGGCCCGCCAGTCGCTGCTAAAACTCCTAATACGCCCTCTTCAATTTTTTCTAAAATAGACTCCAGCTCCTCATGATGCTGCATCCGTGTCAGCATCACCTGATACCCCTTACCGCTTACCTGTAACGCGGTACTGACCCTGTTGATTGTGGTAAAACTCACGTTTAAATATGAAGCGATCGTCCGATGGCTATACCCCTTAAGCAAAAGAAAGGCGATGCACAAACGCTTGGGCAACATGACTCGTTCCGTCGGTGTCAGGAAGTCCTCCAAAAGCGCCTCAACTTCGGATTGTGTACGGACATCCGTGATGATTTTCGTGAAAATTGTATAGATGCGGTTTTGTATAGCGCGCGACAACTTTCTTCTGGAAACTTGTGTCATATACCTATGCTATCATGTACCGTTACATGATAGCGAATGGCTGGGAAACGAGGAAAGCCGTAAGAATGTTGTATTTGGTGTATAATAATCTTCTTTATCAAAGTATAAGTGGAATATTTCATCTCATTTGCTTATGAATAAAGAAGCACCTTTCTCCCAACAAGATTCCTTTGGTAAAAAACCAACATACCCGCGATCAGAAAACCCTCTCATTTATGCTCTCAGAGCTAACCCTGATCGACTGGCGAGTTTTACTGATACCATAAACTCTTTCTTAGGAACATATAATGAGACAATCTCAGTACCGTGTCTGAGTAAAGCAAAAATCGGCAACAGTCAGCATGACCTTATCAGAATATCTATTCCTTACACAGAAAATAACCCACCAAAAGTACAAAGTCTCAAAAATGTACTGATGAATCTCTATAGCAATGCTGCCTTTCTACGTGAAGGCACGTTTTTCTATCTCCCTGTAGAGTTATCTCGAAACTATCAGCACCTAAGACATCGATTCACTTCTCCTACGCCATGTTATTTTGTCGTTCCTAGTCTATATGGGTCGAGTATACTGGAAAACCCTTTTCAAGATGCGGGTGTATTTTTTGTGGGTGAACAAGAAAAACCAGTAGTGGGAACTTTAGCGGTCAACAAAGCCAAATATCACGGTGACATTCCATCGCGCGGAACTGTAGAAATTCATCAATACACTGATTCTCTGTTGAGCGAAGTAGAATTGGCATATCTTGCTATTATGACTTCACTCATTATGGCCGGAAAATTTGATCTTTCAACTCAAGAACAAATGGAAGCAACTCTGAACACGAGAAGACGCATATTTATTGGTGTGTATCAAAAAATGCTCGCAGAACTGATGCCTCATGCGTTAGAGCAAGAAATAGTTGGTTTAGATACGCAACGAAAAAATATTGCACAAAATTTATATACTCCGCTTGCTACTGGAAAAGGAAGACCAATGAATACTCTTTTAATTGGTGCACCTGGGGTTGGAAAAAGTATGATTGCACGTTTATTTAGTTTTTACCCAGATGTCCTTACGGTCAAAATACCGGTAGACATGTTGTATAAGCAAACACCGGGTAATAAAGATATCTTCCAAGGAAGAATTTTACCGGATCTAGAACGAGTCAAACGAATATTTCAATTACCGGTGGTTATTTTCATGGATGATGTGGAGGCATTATTTGAGTCATCACTCAATAATGGTGATATGAAAGGTATGGTGGACCCTGAAAAGCGCGCCTATGCCCTCGATCTTCTTGAAAGATTGACAGATACCTATGGGATATATATTATGGCCACATTAAATCATCCGGACATCGAGGCAGCATTTGCACGAAGATTTAACCTTGTGTATTTTCCACTTCCAGATCTAGAACAGAGAACGCTTTTTTTGCAGCAGATGATCGATTCCAACCAATTTCCTGATAAAGGAAGTCATCACATATTTATTACTGAACTTGCTCAAGCTTCCTCAGGCTTAAACTATAGTGGCTTGGCGCTTATATTGGACTACACTCAAAATATTCTTCTTTCCAACCAGACAGTCGATTATCAAACTGCGATACGTATGGCATTGAAAATGGCTCGAAGCAGTTCGAAAACTGACAGTTTAAAAATTTTTGATCAGGTGGCTCAAGAGATGTGTGGTCTTCATCATCCATTGGGTTTTCAAACTCCCGGAATTGATTGACAGAGTATTTTTCACGCAGTAGAGTGGATGTATGATTACGGATGCTGATATCAAGAAACTCAAAGCCGTATTTGCCACCAAAGACGACTTGACTGCGATGGAGAGGCGTTTCAACGCGAAGTTTGCTACCAAAGACGACCTCAACAGGTTTGCTACCAAAGACGACCTCAACAGGTTTGCTACCAAAGACGACCTTGCTGCTATGGAAAAACGACTCAAAAAAGAAATTGTGGGCGATCTTGTAGGCTACATGGGTCATACCATTCTTCCCATCCTCAACGAACACGAAAAACGGCTGGATCGTCTAGAAAAACATGTCGGTGGTTTTCCACCACTTGCTTGACAGGCCAATAGTAGTGCGATATAGTACGTATCAATCTTCTCGTTTACATGAGACCTAACCAACCTCAAAGAGAAGCGCGTAATTCGGCGTAACAGAAGGAAATTAAGTCACCAAAGTTGGATGGAACCTCCCTGAGCAAAGCCGAAGGGATCCAACGAGAAAGGGTGGCTTTTTTGATGGTTGCTTAGTGAGTCGAGTCTTCGAGACGAAGTTAGCAACCATCAATCCCGCCGAAGCCAGGGCGAAGGGGGATAGCTTTATGAAACTTAATAACCGACAAACAACCACTACCACAACCCAACAACCGTTGGGAGGTGGTGTGGCGGCTTAAGAACCCTCTTTTCTTAAACAACCAGACGACCTCCCGTAACGGGAGGTTTTTTGATGGTTACCCGTCCCACTGAGCGGGACTGGGATTAGTGTGTACGAAAGGAGGTGAATAGTATGTCAGAACCAAATCTGGAACATTGTTTGGACTTACGTAGCGACAGCTACAAAGGAGATTTTCCTAAGCCGCCGCAAGCGTATTTCGAATACGCTCAAGTGCGGTATATCTTGAGTATTCGCTTGCTCGATCGGTTGAATGCAGATAATCAAGAGCCCAGCGTCGAGCAGTCTCGGTTTTTAGCCGAAAGCGTCGTCATGGTGGAACTTGTACGATTGTTTGACAGTCTAAAGGGAAAAGCACAGGATGTGCTAGCGCAACACCCGTTATTCGCCGAGGCACGTTTACTCGGATCACCTCAAGCCCGTGACGGTATGCTAGAGAAGTTGGGAGCGGTTGTTATAGCGCCCGGAATACAAAAGCAAGGGGAGTGAATAGAGTCTTACGAAGCAAATATAAATTGTGTACAATACAAAGGAGGATATATGTCTCAAA
>CAZOTW010000003.1:4789-40820 GCA_964582845.1 uncultured Gammaproteobacteria bacterium | reverse complement strand
GAGACTGCCCTTCGACTTCGCTCAGGACTGCAGGCAGTTTATCTGCTAAATAAAGAGGATACAAAAAATATAGTTTTACCGCTTCGGTGATTGTTTCCTCGCTCTTGCCCCCAAACGATCTTACCACTCGCCTGTTCCCTACTATTTCCTTCAACATTGTTCAGGATAAACTCCGACGGCTCGTGGAGCGATCGACGGGGCTTCAAGCGCGCTGATATTATCGTTTTGGACTTTGTTTGCGCGCTCTTGCTTTCCCAGCAAATCCGGCTTTGCGGCGCTGCTTGGCCCGTGGGTCGCGAGTAAGAAATCCTCGTTTTTTTAGAATCGGGCGGAATTTCTCTTTATCGACTTTTTCCAAAGCGCGCGAAATACCATGAATCGTTGCCGCCAGCTGCCCCACTAATCCCCCACCGCTTGCTTTCACGCTTACGACGAATCGATTGAGTGTATTTGTCGTACGAAACGGCTCCTGATACATTTTTTTGTATACTTCTCCCGGAAAATATTTTTCAACGGGAAGTCCGTTTACATACATACTTCCCTTTTCCATTACTACGCCGCCGAGGGTCATGGAGCCTTCGTTAACTACATATAATCGCACGCGGGCGCTTGCAACTTTTCGCCTGCCAAGCGCTTCATAATAGGTCACATTATCGCTCTTTTTTTCTTCAACTGGTTTTATGGGTGGAGTCGTCGTCTTTGGCATAGGTTATTTAAATTTATCTTTATATGGATGCTCCGATTCCGGATATATATATAAGCGAGTGATCAGTCTATCACGCAGTTTATTTTTCGGCAACATCCCAAAAACCGCATGATGAATCGGTTCCGTCGGTTTCTCGCGAAGCACCTGCCAGAACGCTTTTTGTTTGAGCCCGCCCGGATGACCGGAATAATTGCCGTATAGCTTTTCTTTTTCTTTCTTCCCTGTCACCGTAACATATTTTGCGTTAATAACGACAACGTAATCCCCACAATCGAGATGACGAACAAAATTTGGCTTATACTTCCCCATGAGTTTTTGGGCAATACCCGTCGCAACTCGCCCGAGCACCTGATCTTTCACGTCGACAAGGTGCCAACTTCTGGTAATTTCTGATGCTTTGGTAGGTTTGGTAATTTTATTCATAGATCAATTATTTTTTCTTCGTCGACGTATTCTTGCGTGTTTTTTTCGTTTCTGATTTCTTTGCTTTTGTTTTCGGAGCTTTTATAGCCTTTTGAGGTTTTTCTGACTTTTCTTTTTTGGGAGGAGCAATAATATCTGTCTTTATTTTTTCATCAACAAAACTGAGTAACGCTTCATCGGCAGCGTCACCTAACCGTTTCCCTACTTTAATAACTCGGGTAAATCCGCTGGTGCGGTTGGCAAAACGGGTCTTGGCATCCTCAAAAAGTTGGTTTGTGAGCGGGCGGTTGGCTAATACTGCCAAAACCTGACGCCTGTGTACTTCTTTCCCCTTTTTTGCCTTGGTAACGAGCTTTTCTACTAACGGTTGCACTGCTTTGGCTTTGGCAAGAGTCGTTCGCACAAAACCATGTATCAGAAGATCACGCGCTAAACCTTGAAAAAGGCGCTTTCGTTCGTCTTTCGTTCGCGATAATTTTCTGCCGTATACCGAATGCCTCATAAATAGTTACTTGGTTAGTTGGTTACTTAGTAAAAACGTTCTTTTTGCGTTGCTAAATAACCAAGTAACGCGGGTTGCTAACTAACGGTTTATACCGCCAGAGCTACTCCTTTTTCCCGGAGCTTTTCCTCTACGATAGAGAGAGATTTAATCCCGAGATTTTTTATTTTCATGAGTTCCACCGGAGGTGTCCCCAGAAGTTGACCAATCGTCTCAATACCTCCATTGGCGAGTGCATTGACAATACGCGTTGGAATATCAAGCTCTTCAATACGCATCTTGAGTATTTCATCTGATATTGCCGGCGTCACTGCGACATTTTCCACAGCCCCCTGCACCTTTGGTTCATACACCTGTATAAAATAAGACACGAGAATTTTTGCCGCTGATTTCAGCGCGTCCTGCGCGGCAATCGTACCGTCGGTCCAAATTTCCATGACCAAACGATCCAGGTTCGTCATCCGCCCGACACGGGTGGCTTCCACTCGATAATTTACTCGGGTAATAGGCGAATACAGACCGTCAATCGGCATAACGCCGACTTCATCAAAGTGCTTTTCGTCTGCTGATACATACCCATACCCTTTATCTGCGGTGAGCTCTACTTCGAGACTTGCTTTTTTATCCGCAAGCGTCGCAAGCAGAAGATCTGGGTTCACGATCGTGACGCCGGATGGTACGTCTATGTCTCCGGCAAGCACTTCACCCGGACCTTTTTTGGAAATCGTCAATTTTACCGATTCGGTGCCTTCAATAATCAATCGAACCTTCTTCAGGTTCATGATAAATTCCACGACATCTTCTTTCATGCCTTCAAGCGTCGAAAATTGATGTTTGACGCCTGCTATCTTCACCGATGCAATAGCGGCTCCAGGCAAGGAAGAAAGAAGAACCCGCCTGAGACTGTTTCCCAACGTCTGCCCATACCCCTGCTCAAGCGGCTCAATAATGAATTTCCCGAAACCTGGTTTTTCGGTTTCAACCTTCAAATGAAAATTTGGTTCTACCATACGTTTATATATTCAGATTTGTAATTCGCGCTTAGTGACGTACTTACTAAACGCCAATTGCAAACCCTACCTCCTATAAATTAACGAGAATAATGCTCTACGATGAGCTGCTCGTTGATGTCGTCTGTTATATCCGTTCGCTCCGGCATGCGAACAATTTTACCTACCGGTCCTTTGCGCTCTAGCCATTCTGGCGTTTTCAACGCCTTGTCCTCTAACATCTTTTTTACTGCTGGAATCTCGAGTCCTTTTGTTCCCAAAGATATAACCATATCTTTTTCAACCCGATACGAAGGGATATTTACCCGTTTCCCGTCAAGAAGTACATGGCCATGGGACACCAATTGTCGCGCAAGACCCCGAGTCGGCGAAAATCCCGCCCGATAGACGACATTGTCCAGTCGTCGCTCCATAAACTCCAATAATTTCTCGCCGGTATTTCCCTTCCATTTTTTGGCCTGTTCAAACGTTTTTCGGAATTGTCGCTCCATAACTCCGTACAGCCGTTTCACTTTCTGTTTTTCCCGGAGTTGCACTCCAAAGTCAGAAAGCTTCCTTTTGCCTTTCACTCCGTGTTGTCCCGGTATAACTCCCATACGCCTGAGAAGTGAGGCATGTGCCTTTGAACCAATCGTTTTACCGCCTAAATCCATGCCTTCACGGCGGGCTAATCTGTTTTTTGGTCCGGTATATCGCGCCATATTTAAATTCTCCTCTTTTTCTTCGGACGCACACCGTTATGCGGAATCGGCGTCACATCTGCAATAAGAGAAATTCCCATTCCTACTGTTTTTAAACCTCGAAGCGCTGCGTCGCGACCGGCACCTGGACCTTTAATATAGACTTCTACTTCCCGCATACCCATGTCCATAGCTTTCCGTGCCACTGCTTCCACTGCTGTCGTTGCTGCGTAGGGGGTGGATTTCCGTGCACCTTTAAAACCTGCCATGCCGGATGAACCCCAATAGAGCACATTCCCTTCCGTATCGGTAATTGTGACAAGCGTATTGTTAAACGTCGCAGTAATAAATACTTTTCCTTTTTCAACAACTCGCTTTATTTTTTTGATTGCCATACGTAAATTGTTAGTTTGTTATTTGGTTAATTTGTTACTTGGCATTTTTACGAAGTAACCAAGTAACTAACTAACCAACGAACTATTTTTTTGTTTCCGTCGCTGCCGGTGCCGCCGTTGTATCTAATTTCACTCGATCATCTTTTTTCATAGCGCCGATCGTCACCCGTTTCCCGCGTTTGGTACGCGCGTTTGAACGTGTACGCTGACCGCGAGACGGCAAATTTTTGCTGTGCCTGCTGCCGCGATAGGATCGAATCTCTATAAGACGCTTAATATTGCCTGACACCTGTTGACGAAGATCCCCCTCCACCGTAAACCCTTTTTCAATCACTTTTGCGATACGATTCACTTCTTCGTCCGTTAATGTTTTGACACGGCGGTCCGGCCCCAACTGCGCCTCCTTCAAAAGAGAAACAACATTTGCCCTTCCGATGCCGTAAATATAGGTCAAGGCTATATCTAGCCGTTTCTCGTTTGGTAAATCAACTCCTGCGATACGTGCCATACTATTTTGTTACCAAGAAACTAAAAAATCGATAAACTGTTTTAACATATGTAATATTGATTTCATGCTTGGGTCTACGGACTAGGATATTATGATTATCCCTGCCGTTGTTTATGCTTCGGATTATCGCAAATGACGTACGTCTTTCCCCGACGTCTCACGATTTTACATTTCACACACATTGGCTTAACACTTGCTCGAACTTTCATATTTTTACCGTACGCGATACGTTATTCTTCCTTTACCCGGATCATACGGGGTAACTTCCACTTTTACTTTGTCCCCCGGCATAATGCGGATAAAGTTAAGCCTCATCTTGCCAGACAGGTGACACAATACCACATGACCATTCGGTAACTTTACTCGAAACAATGTATTTGGCAAACACTCAACAACTACTCCCTCTAACTCAATGTTTCCCTGAGGGGTCATATATAACGCTTGCCCCGCCGACTTTTGTGAAACCAACAATAAACCACCGCCACGGCGATCTTCTGCTTCGAAGGCGGGTCAAAAATGGCGGGGCCTTCCCGATCTTGTCGAGATCCCCGACCTAATAGACGGTATTGTACATGAAAATTTAGCTTTGGTCAATCTTTGCTGATACGAGGCTCTAAACCTAATTTCATGACAAGGAAGTTGATCGCTTATAATCATTCCTCAAGCGTCAATACCATCGGACCATCCTCGGTAATAGCGATCGAGTGCTCGAAGCTAGCGGCTAGGGAATGATCTTTTGTCGCAAGCGTCCACCCATCGTTATTTTCATAGACTATGCTACCGCCTCCCTGCGCGTAAATCGGCTCAATAGCGATGGTTTCCCCTCCCATAAAGGGATAGGTATCTTCAATAGGGCCTCTTCGGTAATTGGGCACCTGAGGATCTTCATGGAGCGACCTTCCGACACCATGCCCCACAAGCGTTTTAACAATACTAAATCCAGCTCCTTCAATAGTCGATTGGACCACGTGCGAAATATTTCCCACTCTTTTGCCTATGTTTGCCTGCTTTATCGCGTCCCACAACGCCTCCTGCCCCACTTGTAAAAAACGTTCTTTCAATTTTTTATCATCACCTTTTGCCTCCCCTACGATTTTCGTCCATGCCATGTCCGTATGAAATCCGCCAAAGAGGAGTCCGATATCAATCGTCAATACGTCGCCATCGCGGAGAATATACGAAGTCGGTATCCCGTGAACGACTACCTCGTTGACGCAAAGACATGTTGCCCAATGGTACCCTTTCACTGTTTTAAACGAAGCCTTCGCTCCGGATTTATCTATGAGATCGTTTGCATATTTTTCAATCGCAAGAAGCGAAATTCCGGGATCCGAATAACCAAGGAGCTTCTGAAGAATGGTTCCCAGCTTTGCTCCCCCTTCGCGCATGATGGCAATCTCTTCCTTTGTTTTCCTTTGAATCATATAAGTTTTCTCCGTTTCAGTTCCTCGATAATTGCGGTGACGACCTCTTCTTGATCCATTTGCGTGGTGTCCAATTCCCAAGCATCGGTAAGTTTGTGTAAAGGATCGGTACTTCTCGTCGTATCTTGTAAATCTCTTAATTTCGTATCAGCAAGTGTTTCTTCGAACGTTTTATGGATACCCTTTTCTTGCCATTGGCCAAAGCGTCTTTGCGCCCGCTCTTCTACCGAAGCTGTTAAAAATATCTTTAATTGTGCATTCGGTAATACCCGAAGTCCTATATCTCGCCCTTCCATAACCACCCGTTTCCCCTGGGACATCTCTTTCTGTCTTTGAACCATCCACTGGCGAACAAGTGGAAGTATTCCTACATCTGACGCTCCTTGAGCCGTATCCTGTTTCGTTATTCGTTCCGTTATATCTTCACCGTTTAATAAAATCGTATAAAAATACCTGCTCCCCTCTGGCGGTGGTACAAATTGAATAGTTATTTTTTTTAGTATCTCCATCACTTGATTTTCATCCTTACACGAAATACCCTGCCGGATACATGCCAACGCCAAAGCGCGATACATGGCCCCTGTATAAATGTAGAGAAGATTCAATTGGATAGCGAGGCGTGCGGCAATATCCCCTTTCCCCGAAGCAACCGGCCCGTCAATGGCGATTTGAAGTGGTGCGTTCATTGCGGAAGATGAGCGATAATGTCTTTATGCACATCTTCAACTGACTTTTGGGCACTGATTTCTATAAGCAACCCCAGTCTCCGATAATACGCGAGTAAATCTTTTTGTCCCGCTTTGTAGATCGCAAGCCTCTTTTTAATACGCTCGGGTGAGTCATGAAGTTCGCTTGATCCCGGATGCAAAGGCCGGGCACGTTTTACCAGCCGTTTCAATGATTCTTCCTCGCTAATGTTAAGATAAATGACCACATCGACTTTCGATTCAAGGGAACGTAATTGTTCATCTAAAAATTTCGCCTGCTCAACATTCCTCGGGAATCCATCCATGATCCATCCGCTTTTCGTGCAATACTCTACAATTTTTCTCTCCCATAACACATACATATCCGCGTCTGCAACGTATTTGCCAGCAGATAATGCCAATCGGCAGACATTGCCGATATGGCCTTTGTCATTGGTCGCGGCTTCGCGAACGAGATCACCGGATGTGAGAATCGGAATACCAAGCTTCTCGCTTAACAACGCGGCTTGTGTACCTTTTCCTGATCCTTCCGGACCGTACATGAGTATATGCATAGAAATTAAATGCCAAATGCTAAATGATAAATGCTAAATAATAAACATCTACACCGCTTTCCATTGGCCATTGGACATTTAGCATTGGTCATTCTTTTAGGAATCCTTCGTAGTTACGCATCACCAATTGTGCTTCTAACGCTTTCACTGTCTCCAGTACCACAGATACGACGATAAGGACTCCCGTACCGCCGACAAGAAGCGTCGAAACCCCCGAGGCCTGCTTGGCAAGAGACGGCAATATCGCAATGACTCCCAAAAAGAGGGCACCGGCAAGAGTGATACGGGTTAAAATATAGTTCAGGTAATTTGCCGTCGGCGTGCCGGGACGGATACCAGGTATAAATCCCCCGTACTTTTGAATTTCTTGAGAAATTTTTGAGGGGTTAAATGTGATAGCGGTATAGAAATACGTAAATCCGATGACGAGGAAAAAATAGATGACATTATACGAAATGCCGTTTGGATTAAAAATATTACTTAACAATTTCCCGATATTCCCAACGACGGGATTATGTACCTGCTGTAAAAATCCTCCAACCAAAGACGGAAGAAGCACGAGAGAAACAGCAAAGATTATCGGAATCACCCCAGCTTGATTCACTCGAAGCGGCAGGTATGATGTTTGCCCGCCGTATATTTTGTTACCACGGATGCGACGCGCATAGTGCACCGTAATACGACGAACGGCTTCATTGACAAATACGGTGGCCCCGATAACGGCAATAGCAAGTACACCAAATGTAAGAGCATTTGTCATATACTCCGCCGTCATCGTGGTCGCCGTCTGACCAAAAACAACGGGTAATCTACCCACGATACCGGCGAAAATGAGAAGAGATATGCCATTGCCTATGCCATACTCGGTGATAAGCTCACCAAGCCACATGGCAAACAGTGTGCCTGCTGTCATCGTCACGACAATGGTAATAAGCGAAAAAGGATCAACCGACCCGATAATTCCCTGATTTTTGAGGAGTGCAAACATACCGATAGACTGGACGGCAGCAAGTGGCACTGTGATAAACCGCGTATACTGGTTGATCTTTTCCCGACCGTATTCTCCTTCTTTGGAAAGCTCCTCCAGTTGCGGAAATACGATCGTAAGAAGCTGAAGGATAATGGATGCATTGATATACGGGTTGAGTCCTAACGCAAGAATAGAAAAATTTACGAGCGTCCCGCCGGAAAATATATCCAGAAGTCCTAAAAATTGATTTTGGGAAAAAAGCGCCGCAAGTTTTTGCGTATCAACACCGGGAATCGGAATATGGGCAAAAATCCGAAAAACGACAAAAAGAAAGGCGGTGAGAAGAATCTTCCGTCGAAGTTCAGGAGACTTCCAACTGGCGATAAGCGGCGACAACAATTTGTTCATGAAATCTTACGCAGTCAGTTTGGTCTATACTCAAAAATTATCTTTCAAACCTAAGTTTTTTGTAGTATACCACCGGCTTTTTCAATAACCCGAAGGGCGCTTTTTGAACATGGCACTGCTACAGTGAGCTTTGTTGACAGTGCTCCGTGTCCCAATACTTTTACCCGCGTCACATCCTCATCAATCATATGATATTTTCGAAGTGTTGCCAATGTCACTACGGTCCCTGACGGAAGCGCGGATAAAACTGAAACGCTGATGGGATACGCTTTTCTCTTTTGACTGTGATTTCTCCCTTTACCGCGAAGGAGCGGCAACCGCTTGAGAATAGAAAGCTGTCCTCCTTCAAAACCCAATGGCATGCTGTCACGCGCATTCTGCCCTTTCGTCCCCCGTCCTGCGGTTTTTACTTTTCCGGATCCATGCCCTCGGCCTATCCGTTTTTTTGACCGCGCAACAATTGGTGATAACGTCGAGAGATTCATACATTTACTCCTGATTTCGGACGAAGTCTTAAATGTTTCAATGCTTCCATGGTCGCATAGACGTTGGACGCCTGATTTTTACTTCCCAAAATCTTCGACACGACATCCCGTACTCCCGCCGCTTCCATGACAGCGCGAACTGCCCCACCGGCAATAACTCCCGTACCGGGAGGAGCGGGTTTTAACAGGACGCGTGCTGCTCCCAATTTCACACGAACTTCATGCGGAATAGTTTTCCCCTTCATGGGAACCGTAAACAAATGTTTCTTTGCATACGTAACCGCTTTTCGTACCGATGAGGATACATCCGGAGCGCCTCCCAGCCCCACTCCGACGCGACCCTTCCGGTCGCCAACCACAGCAAGGACGGAAAACCCGATTTTATTGCCTCCCTTGGTTTTTTTTGACACACGATTTACCTGAACAATTTTTTCTTCAAACTCACTGGGAACCCGTTCTGTCTTTTGTTGATACCTCATAGTGCTAATCCTCCTTCACGCGCACCATCCGCTACCGCTTTAATTGAACCGTGATATCGATATCCGCCACGATCAAAAACGACGTTGGTAATACCCTTTTTCACCGCTTTTTTGGCAACCTCAATACCCAACGCTTTTGCTTTTTCTATGGTTTTCCCCCTCATCGACAGAGACAATAGCGTCTCCTGTTTCCCGTCATCGATAAGCTGTATCATAAATGCTTTATTAGAACGATACACCGCCATACGCGGCCGCTTTTGAGTTCCGGTAATTTTTGATCGGATACGCAATTTTCTTTTTAGTCGCAAAAGTCTTTTGTCTATCATAGAGTTTTTTACTTAACACCGGGTGCACCGCCTACAGTTTTAGCTGATTTACCGGCTTTTTTACGAATGTACTCTCCTTCATACTTTATCCCTTTGCCTTTATATGGTTCCGGCTTTTTGATACTTCGAATTTTCGCTGCCGACTGACCAACTATTTGTTTATTTATCCCAGAAATAACGATTTTTCCTTCATTTACGGTGAATGTAATTCCCTCGGGGGGGACAACCGTCACGGGATGGGAAAAACCAATGGTCAAAACTAAATTAGCTCCAGACATCGCTGCCCGATACCCCACACCAGACAGTTCAAGCGTTTTCGTCCATCCCTTTAATACCCCTTCTGTTGCATTTGCCAATTCCGCGCGTATAAATCCATGAAGTGCGCGGCTGGGTTTGTCATCATGCGCCCGAGATATGACCAGGTTCGTCCCCTCCGCTTTCACTGTAATGCCTGAAGGTATCATGACCCGCTGTTCGCCTTTGGGGCCTTTCACGCCCACGCCGCCGTCGTCTACGCTGATCGTGACTTCTTTCGGAACGACAACTGGTGCATTACCAATTCGTGACATATCTTTTACCAAATAGTACACAGCAATTCTCCGCCAAGTCCTCGTTTTTTCGCTTCTTTCCCCGTCATGACTCCTTGAGGAGTCGAGAGTATCGCAATACCCATCCCTCCAACGACCGTAGGAATCATGTCTTTATTGACATATATCCGGAGTCCCGGCTTGCTCATTCTTTTCACATCCGTTATTACCGGAGTCGCATCCTGATACTTGATGCCAATGCGCAAGGAAAACTTTGGCTCTTTACCGGCTTTTTCGACCGACGCGATGTATCCTTCATCGGTCAAAATTTTCGCAACTGCCATTTTCATCCGCGAATGCGGCAATTCAACGGTCTTTAGACCGGCCATCGACGCATTCTTTATTTGTATTAATAAATCTCCAATCGGGTCATTTACCATAATGTTACACTCCTCTTATTATTACCACGACGCCTTTATCACTCCCGGCAAATCGCCGCTATGAGCTAGTTTTCGGAAACACAACCGGCAAATACCGAATTTCCCCATATACGCCCGTGACCGCCCACACAAGGAACACCGATGATGGTGTCGTACTTTGTATTTTTGTTTTTTTTGAAACTTCACAACATCTGATGTTTTTGCCATAGCATTACTCCTTTACAAACGGAACGCCAAATAATCGCAATAATGTTTTTCCGTCCTTGTCATTTGTCGCCGTCGTGACGAATGTAATTTCAAATCCCCGTATTTTATCTACTAAACTATAGTCAAGTTCCGGAAAAATCGTCTGTTCACTAATGCCCATGGTAAAATTCCCCCGTCCGTCAAAACCTTTCAGCGGAATACCTCGAAAATCGCGGACTCGAGGAAGAGCTATCGCAATAAGTTTTGTCAAAAATTCATACATGCGCTTCCCACGAAGCGTCACCCGCAATCCCACCGCGTCTCCCGCACGCAATTTAAACGTGGAAATTGCCCGCTTTGCCCGCGTGATTTGCGGTTTTTGACCAGTGATGACCGCTAGTTGGGCCGCCATTTTCTCCAGTGACTTTTTATCCGCCAATGCTTCCCCCATACCGCAATTCACGACGATTTTTACCAATTTGGGCACCGCCATACGATTGGTTATCCCATGGGATTTCATAAATTCCGGTACTATTTCTTTTCGATATTTTTCAAGTAACATTGTCATAGGTTAGATTCTCTGTTCACATTTTTTACAAATGCGCTCTTTTTGACCTTTCGTCACCACGTAGCCTACCCTCGTCGGTTTCCCGCACTTTGGGCACACCAATGCAACTTTTCCGACGGAAAGGGGTCTTGCATACTCGATGATGCCCCCTTGATGTTGTTCATCCCGTTTCTTTTGATGCCGTTTATAAAGATTCACCCCAGGCACCATGACCGCATGTTCTTCCGAGAACACTTTTTCTACTTTTCCTTTTCTTCCTTTGTCTTTTCCTATCGTAACGACGATTTGATCACCTTTTTTAATTTTCATATACTTAATATACTTCGGCAGCCATGCTGACGATTTTGTCAAACCCTCTTTCTTTCAATTCGCGGGCTACGGGACCAAATACCCTGGTGCCCCGAGGGTTTTTATCTTCGGGATTGTCGATGACCACACCTGCGTTGTCATCAAAGCGGATATACGACCCGTCTAGCCTATGATATTCTTTTTTCGTACGGACGATAACCACTTTTACCAACTCATCGTCTTTGACGATCCCCTGGGGATCTGCTTTTTTAACGACACACTGCACGATATCACCAAGAGACGCAAATTTTCTCTTTGACGCTCCGTAGATATGGATGATCGTCATAATTTGAGCCCCTGAGTTATCTGCAACCGTTAATGATGTTCTTCGTTGTACCATATGTGTTATCCGATCTTTGAAAGTAAACGAAAATGCTTTCGTTTACTTATAGGTTTCGTCTCTATAATCCGAACCTTATCGCCTTCTTTCACGTCTATTGATTCATTGTGCACACTAAAGCGCTTCGACCGTTTCACTGCCTTTTTGTACAGCGGATGACGGTGGGAATGTGTCACTTCAACGATAATAGTTTTCGGTGTTTTCGTTGAAACAACCGAACCCTCAAATACTTTCCCCTTCGGAATAACTGTACTCTCAACTTTTACTTCTATCGATTTCTTACTCATGCACTAACTCCTTTTCGTGGAGTATGGTTGCCGCTACGGCAATTTTTCGACGCAGCGCCCACCCCTCCTTTACGTTTTTAGACTGCTTATTCTGTCGATTTACCATGAACTGGCCAAGCTTCTTCTCTGTTTCGGCAATAACCTTTCGCAATTCAGAAACGTTCATATTATGAAGAGATGTTTTTTCTTTTGTTTTCATACGTTATTCTTTTGTAATAAATCTTGTTTTGATGGGAAGCTTCGCGCTAGCAAGCCGCAAAGACTCCTTTGCATCGGCGAGTGGGATACCACCCATTTCAAATAACACACGGCCCGGCCGGACCACGGCAACGTATTCATACACATCGCCTTTTCCGCTTCCCATGCGTGTTTCCGGAGGTTTTTTTGTAACCGGCTTATCCGGAAAAATACGGATCCAAATTCTTCCCCCTCGCTTGGTATAGTGGGTGAGCGCTCGACGCGCCGCCTCTATTTGTCTACTCGTCACCCACCCGTCAGTCATAGCTTTGAGTCCGTATTCACCGAAGTTCATGTGAGAACCACGCTCCGATTTACCGGTTCGTTTTCCCCGAAATGCTTTTCGATGTTTGGCTCGTTTTGGTGCTAACATATAGGTTACTTGGTTAGTTGGTTTTCTAAGTAACGAAGTAACTAATAACTAACTAACTTTTTCTACATATCCACACTTTTATCCCGATATATCCGGATTTTGTCAGTGACGGAACAGAAGCGAAATCCACTTCCTCCCGAATCGTTGATAATGGCACGGTCCCTGCATGGTATTTTTCCCGTCGTGCGATTTCTGCTCCGGCAATACGACCGGAAAGAAGAATTTTTACTCCCTTTGCTCCCGCTGTCATCACCCGCTCCAAAGCCTGATTGCATATGCGTTTATGCGGCATACGGCGGATCAATTGATCCGCAATATTCGTCGCAACGAGGTAGGCGTTCAGATTGGGCTCTTTCACCGGTTCAACCGCGAGTTCCACTTTCAGTCGTCCTGTTTCTTTCTGAGCCACTCTCCTTACCTCATACGGATCAGTGCATTCTTGATACAACGCTAGTTTTTTTTCAATGAATTTCTTTAATTCTTCAAGCCCGCTTCCTCCCCTCCCAATCACGATACCCGGACGCGACACAAAAAGCGTTACTTTAATTTTATTGATAGAGCGCTCGATAACTACCTGCGCAAGCCCTGCTGATTTAAGCTTTCCAAAGAGTTCTTTTCGAAGCTTAGCATCCTCAAGAACTAACCCTTTATAATGTTTTTTATCAGCAAACCATCGGGACCCCCAGGTAAAAACCGTCCCGACACGAAAACCTCTTGGATTTATTTTTTGTCCCATATGGTATTAGTGATACGTAATAAGTGAGAAGTGATAAGTCAAAAAATGTATTTCTTATCACTTATTTCTTATCGCTGATCCCCTTTCCTTCATCCGTTAACACAATTCTCACGTGTGTCATGCGTTTTTTGTATGGGTGTGCCTGTCCTTTGGACACCGCGTGCCACCGCTTCATCCCGGCTCCCCCCATAACCTCGATAATTTTAAACTTCAAAGATTCCTCATGTGCCTGTTTTTGCTTGGCATTGGCCACGGCCGACGCGACAACCTGCCGAAGCGGAAGCGCTGCAGCTTTTGGCATAAGCGTAAGTTGTATCAACGCATGAGCAGGCGTCAGCGCACGAATACTATCGGCAACAAGCCGAAGCTTTCTGGTACTTATTCGCATATATTTTGCTGTTGCCTGATATTCCATATGGTTTTCCTATGCTTCTCTAAGCTACTAAGCTCTCTAAGCTCTCTTTTTTTACGTCTTCTCCATCGTTCTCTTCGTCACTTGACCGTGCCCACGGAATAACCGCGTCGGAGAAAATTCACCCAGACGATGGCCCACCATGGATTCGGTCACAAATACTTCATGAAATATTCTTCCGTTATGCACGGCAAATCGGTGTCCGACAAACTCCGGCGGAATCTGACAAGCACGCGCCCAAGTTTTAATCGGCACCTTGTCGCCACCCGCTTTTTGTTTGTTCACCTTTATCAATAAATTTTTGTCGATGTATGGACCCTTTTTACTGCTTCGTGCCATAGTATTTATTTCCTCCGAGACACAATAAATCGATTAGAATATTTCTTTTTCTTCCGAGTTTTGGTCCCAAGTGTCCTTTTGCCCCATGGGCTCTTTGGTGAGGACATACCGATACCGCTTCGTCCCTCTCCGCCACCGTGCGGATGAGTTCTGGGATTTTGAGCTACTCCTCGCACCGTCGGACGAATTCCCATATGGCGGCTTCTCCCTGCTTTTCCAATCACTCGATTTCGTAAATCGACGTTCCCAATTTGTCCAACCGTTGCCTTACATGATGCGTCAAATAGCCTGATCTCTCCGGATGGAAGCTTTAATTGTACCAGGTTTCCCTCTCGGGCCAAAACGACCGCCACTGTACCGGCGCTTCTCACGATCTGTCCACCGCGCCCAGGCTTGAGTTCCACATTGTGAACGGGTGTTCCGACCGGCATGTCACCCAACGAGAGGGTATTTCCGGGTTTTATATCGGCCGTAGGGCCTGCCATAATCTTTTGTCCGACAGTAATTCCCAGTGGGGCAAGGATATATCGTTTTTCTCCATCGGCATACTGTAACAGTGCAATGTCAGAAGACCTGTTCGGGTCATATTCCACAGAAACGACATGCGCGGGAATTCCTTCTTTATCCCGTTTCCAGTCGATGACACGGTAAAAACGTTTTTCGCGCCCGCCCTGATGCCTCACGGAGATGTGACCGTGATCATCTCTTCCTGAATTTTTCGGAAGAATGACGGTAAGACTTTTGATTGGTTCATTTTTCATAGGTTCATTATTATGCCTTTGGCGCTTCGCTTGCCTCAGGCGTGGTTACTTCAAATGCATCGATTTTTTGCCCAGAAGCCAAACGGACCATAGCCTTTTTCCAATTAGCACGTTTCACTGACTTCATGGCTTTCCCCACTCGTCTCACCTTTCCGTGCATCGTGACCGAACGCACCTCAATAACGTTGACGGAATAAAAAGCATTAATGGCCCCAGCGATTTGCTGTTTATCCGCTTTATCATCGACCACAAACGTATACCACCCTTTGGCGGCAAGTGCCAATGTTTTTTCCGAAATAAGTGGTCTTTTTGCAATCACTTTCATAGTATTATGCTTCTTTACTCACGATGTTTTTGAGTGCTCCTACTGCATCTTTCATAAAAACAATAGTACGGTGACGAAGTACTTCGTACGTATTCACACTTGTCGCAGGTATAACGACAACATCGGAAATATTCCTGGCAGCTCGAGCAACCAAAGGCGCACTGGGCGAGATAACAAGCAGTGTTGAACCCACCTTGGCAACTGTACTAAGGGTTTTTGCGATCAGTTTCGTTTTTGGCTCCAATGTCTCCATTCCGTCAACGACTACGACATTTCCGCTCGCTAGCTGACTGGTAAGGGCACTCGCTAGCGCCTTTCGCTTCATGGTAACGGGCATGTGAAGTGAAAAATCATGAGGTTGCGGACCAAAAACGATACCACCACCCACAAATATTGGCGCTCGAATCGCTCCGTGGCGCGCTTTTCCCGTCCCTTTTTGGCGGTAGATTTTACGCGTGGATCCTTCCACTTCACCACGGGTTTTTGTGGCTGCTCCCCCTTCACGCTGATTAGCTAGATAAACGCGGACCGCCTGCGCCATAAGCTGGGCATTCACTTTTGCGGCAAAAAGCTCTTTCGGAAGAGTCATTTTCCCTTTTGCTTTTCCTTCCACGTCGACAACCGTGGCTTGGAGGCCATGCACCACAGAAGCCATCGCAGCTTTTTTCGGTACCGCAATGTTACCCGCTTTAGCGCGCGCAGATTTCACCGGCTTCTTCGTTACCGATTTTTTTGTCATTTTTTTTGTTTTTGGCTTCGTTACAACTGCCATATATTATCCTTCTTTTTGGACGATAAGGAGTCCGCCTTTAGATCCCGGAACCAATCCTTTAATCATCAAAAGATTCTTTTCGGGATCCACCGCCACCACTTTTAATCCTGTTACCGTCACTCTGTCGGAACCCATTCGACCGGCCATACGCTTTCCGCGATAGACACGCCCCGGTGTCGTCGTCTGACCGATAGATCCCGGTGCCCGTTCGCGGTCTGATTGTCCATGCGTACGGGGCCCGCCATGAAATCCGTGGCGCTTCACCACACCGGCAAATCCTTTCCCCTTGCTCGTTCCCGTCACGCGAATGGTATCTCCCACCTGAAATACGTCTGCTACGTGTATTTCGGTCCCCACGCTCACGTCGGCGCTTGCGGCTTCAAGGTCGACTTCCCGCAAAAAACGGGGCTTTTTGTCTAACCCCGCTTTTTTCATCTGCCCTTCCCGTGGCTTTGCCATATGTTTGGTAATACCAAAACCAAGCTGAAGACGTCGGACATTCCCCTCGGTAACCACACCCGTAACCCAGCACGGGCCAGCCTCAATCGTGGTCGTGGGAACTCGCTTCCCATCTTGGGTAAATGCTTGTGACTGTACGTGTTTTATTCCTAATAGTGCTTTCATACTGTATATACAAAAAGCGACCTCGGTTGAGGTCGTTTATCGCTCATCCGAGACTTTTGGCTTACCTTAGTGCGATATGAGCAAATTACTCGTCATATCAATCTATAAAGTATACCAGAGTATCTGCGCAAACTCAAATATTTGCCATCCCCAGCGAGCCTGATTTTTACTAAAAGCGAGTCGAAGGATATCCCTCGACTCCGCTCGGGATGACATCAGAATGTCACATCTTTATCTCTACATCCACTCCTGCCGGCAAATCCAAATGCATCAGTTGGTCAATTGTTTTATCCGTCGGCTCTATGATATCGACAAGCCGTTTATGCGTCTTTATCATGAAATCTTCACGGCTATTTCGATCGATGAAAGGACTTCGTGCCACGTTAAAATGCTCTTTATCCGTAGGGAGCGGCACGGGTCCCACGACCCGAGCGCCCGTCCGCACGGCGGTATCTAAAATCTTCTGACAGCAATCGTCTATGATTCTACTGTCGTATGCTTTTAAACGTACTCGAATTCTTCCTTTCGGCATGATCCAAATGTACACTCAAGCTCTTTAGGACAGATAAAGAAGGCTTAAGCGATAATCTTTGTGATAACTCCGGCGCCAACTGTGTGACCACCCTCTCGCAATGCAAATCGTACCCCTTCTTCCAAAGCGACCGGTACGATAAGCTTTGCCGTCATCTTCGTATTGTCTCCCGGCATAACCATCTCTACGCCCTTGGGAAGTGTGACTTCTCCGGTAACGTCGGTCGTTCGGATGTAAAATTGCGGTCGATATCCCGTAAAGAACGGTGTATGTCGTCCACCCTCTTCTTTGGCAAGGATGTAGACTTCTGCCTCAAACTCCGTATGGGGTTTGACTGACCCGGGATGGGCGAGCACTTGCCCACGCTCCACCTGATTCTTTTCAATTCCCCGAAGGAGGACGCCCACATTGTCGCCTGCCAACCCTTCATCGAGAAGTTTTCGGAACATTTCAACCCCGGTAACAACCGTTGATTGCGTGGCTTTTATACCCACAATCTCAACCGTATCGTTCACTTTTACCTTTCCGCGCTCAATACGACCCGTGACGACGGTTCCTCGGCCTTTGATCGAAAAGACGTCTTCAATCGGCATCAGGAACGGCTTATCCAAATCACGTTTCGGCTCTGGGAAATAGCTATCCACCGTATCCATGAGCTCCTGGATTTTCGCTTCAGCTTCCGGATCGCCTTGCAATGCTTTGATGGCGCTGCCGCGGATGACCGGCACCTTATCACCTGGGAAGTGATATTTAGTCAAAAGCTCCCGGACTTCCATTTCTACAAGATCGAGAAGCTCTTTGTCCTGCACCATATCGCATTTATTCATAAATACGATGATAGCCGGCACGTTCACTTGATTTGCAAGCAATATATGCTCCCGCGTCTGTGGCATAGGGCCATCCGGGGCGGAAACGACCAAAATAGCACCGTCCATTTGCGCTGCTCCCGTAATCATGTTTTTGACGTAGTCAGCATGTCCTGGAGCATCTATATGCGCATAGTGGCGCTTGGCGGTTTCATATTCGGAATGATGGATGTTGATGGTGACGCCGCGGGCTTTTTCCTCCGGCGCATTGTCTATTTCCTCGTATTTGAGTGCTTTGGCAAAGCCTTTTTTGGCAAGGACATGGGTAATTGCGGACGTGAGCGTGGTTTTACCATGGTCAACATGACCAATAGTACCTATATTTAAATGAGGTTTGTTTCGATTAAATTTCTGTTGATCGGCCATACATCCTCCTTTAGAAACAGTTAACGATCCGCCAGCGGGCGGAGAATTTACTGTTTCTTAAGCCCTTCGAAATCCCGTCCCTGACGGGATGAAGGAGGGCAATTTTATACAAAATATCGTCTCACCTTGAATACAACAATAAAATTCAACTAATTTCTTAGCTGCTGCTTGCACATTTTACCACACTTTATACAGTTTTCGCAATGATCTTCTCCTGAATATTACGCGGCACTTCCTCGTAGTGACTGGGCTCCATATAATACGTCGCTCTCCCTTTGGACATACTTCGAAGCGCCGTGGCATAGCCCGAAAGTTCCGCAAGCGGTACCATCGCAAGGATGACGGTCACGTGACCCCTTTTCTGGGTACCTAATATCTGTGACCGTTTTGCGCCCAAATCTCCGATAATATCTCCCATAAATTCATCGGGGGTCGTGACTTCCACTTTCATGATCGGCTCTATGATGGTGGGTTGGGCGGCTTTAGCTGCATGTTGAAGTGCCATGCTACCGGCGATTTTGAATGCGACTTCAGAGCTATCGACCTCATGGTACGTTCCGTCATACAGCGTCACTTTCATGTCAACCATTGGGTATCCCGCCACAACGCCATTTTCCATAGCTTCTTTGACGCCTTTTTCGATAGGAGCGATAAACTCGCGGGGAATAGCACCGCCTTTTATGGCATCTTCAAACTCAAATCCCTCTCCTCTGCCTTTGGGCTCGATGCGGATGAAACAATGACCGTATTGTCCCCGGCCACCGGATTGACGGATATATTTCCCTTCGCCTTCCGCCTCTATTTTAATGGTTTCTTTGTAGGCGACCTGCGGCGCACCAACATTGGCATCCACTTTAAATTCCCGTTTCATGCGATCAACCAAAATTTCCAAGTGCAACTCGCCCATCCCCCAAATAATCGTCTGGTTGGTCTCGAGGTTACTTTTAATTTTAAATGTCGGGTCTTCTTCGGATAATCGTTGCAGTGCATACCCCATGCGTTCCAAGTCGTTTTTCGTTTTCGGCTCGATAGCCAGGGAGATGACCGGCTCGGGGAACGAAATTTTCTCCAACACAATCGGCTTTTCGGCATCGCAAATCGTGTCTCCGGTAATGGTGTCTTTAAACCCCACGACCGCAACGATTTCTCCCGCATAAGCTTCTTTAATTTCTTCCCGTTGGTTCGCGTGCATCAGAAGCAATCGTCCCACACGCTCTTTTAGGTCTTTCGTCGAATTGTAGGCATAGGAACCAGATTCAAGCTTTCCGGAATAGATACGGACGTAGGTGAGTTTTCCGACATGGGGGTCAATTTGAATTTTAAATGCCAACCCGGCAAGCGGTGCATCTTTTTCGCGTTTGTAGGCTACCTTTTCTCCAGTTTTAGGATGGGTTCCACCAACCGGCGGAAGGTCAAGCGGCGAGGGTAAATAGTCGACCACCGCGTCAAGAAGCGGCTGTACGCCTTTATTGCGGAGACTGGATCCTGCGTAAATCGGAACGAGTTTGTAGGCAATAACCGCCTTTCGGAGTGCAGATTTTAATTCTTCCAGAGTCGGCTCTTTGCCGTCCAGATATTTTTCGAGGAGGACGTCATCGGTCTCGGAAATTTTCTCAACCAGTTCGTGTCTGCTTTTCTCTACTTCATCCTTAAGGTCAGCAGGAATTTCTACTTCATCGGCTTTAGCCCCGAGATCATCGGTATTCCATACATAAGCTTTTCGCGTCAATAGATCAATAACTCCTTTAAATGTACTTTCTCTCCCGATTGGCACGACCATAATCGCTGGATTTGCCCCAAGCCGGTCTACAATTGATTTAATCGTCGCACGGTAATCCGCTCCGATTTTGTCCATTTTGTTGATAAAGCAAAGACGCGGAACTTTGTATTTGTCTGCCTGGTGCCAGACTGTTTCTGACTGTGACTGCACGCCTTCTTCCGCGTCCAGTACCGTAATGCCTCCGTCGAGAACCCGAAGAGAGCGTTCTACTTCTGCGGTAAAGTCTACGTGCCCCGGAGTGTCAATGATATTAAATCTGTATCCTTTCCAGAATGTCGTGGTAGCAGCAGAAACGATCGTAATTCCCCGTTCTCTCTCCTGTTCCATCCAGTCCATTTGTGTGGTGCCCTCGTCAATATCGCCGATTTTGTACGTCCTGCCGGTGTAATAGAGGATCCGCTCGGTTGTCGTGGTTTTACCCGCGTCGATGTGGGCGATAACGCCGATATTGCGTACTTTATCCAAAGGTACGTCGCGTTGTTCTGTCGTAATTGTGCTTGGTGCTGCCATAAAATAAAAAGCGCCACTCCGGGCGCATTAGCCGTGTTTCAACGCTCATATTGTACTAGAATTCCCCTCTTCCCGCAAGCGCGGCTAAACGAAGCATTTGAAGAGACGTTTTATTCCATTGGGCCGTTTCCTGACTCGTGTTTCCGTCACCAATCAATACACAGGTTTTCAGATAATATGCTGCATAGCAAGCACGCATGAGTATGGGTAGCGCATCAAGTTCGTATTTCGTCAGGTGATGCACCGATGTATACTCCTCAACTACCTTATTCATAATATCTTTCCGCGCACTCCACGTATCTTCCCCTAAACAAAACCACGCAAGATGCGTCGATAATTCGATGACCTTCGGACCGTTCGCGGCACACCCGAAATCCAAAATGCAGTATTCGCCTTTAGCGTTTTTCAGCACGTGTTTTCGCTGCATGTCACCATGAATAATTGATGTGCTGAATTTGGAAAAATCCAGCTTCTTGAAGCTCTCAACAACCGGCGCAATCAATTCTGCCTGCTCGCGTGTGAGACTCTCCTTATTTTTTTCGTACTCAACTGCAAGATTTTTATTTCCCCATGAGTCATAATATTCCGTCATCGGAAAACGAAGCGTATTCAGTTTCGCAAGATAGGAAGCGACGCGAACCATATCATCCATCGTCGGAGATTTTTCCTGAAAATCATTCCCGTCAAAAAACTCCGCAATGCAATACGGGGTCTTGGTATTTTCCGCCGCGAAACTTATGCTACCTTTTGTCCCGGGAACAAGCCGGGTTACCGGTACGCCAATTTTTTGCGCTTCCTCAAGGATGTGGATGTAACTTCTAACATTTTCTACACTCCTGTCTTTCGAGAATATTTTAATGACGTACGTTCCTGTCTCTGTGACGAGCAATATATTGGCATCTTCGTATCCTTCCGTGATCGGTTGAAACTGCGTTATCTCCCCAAGTCGCGGATATTGAGTTTTCACTTCTTTGAGAAACTGATCAAAGGGGATTTGAAGATATGTTCGGGCAAGAAGTATAGCAAGATCGTTACTCATCCTGCCTCAAGTATAGCAAAGGTGCACCATGTTATCCCCGTGCGAAAAAAGTTCTACATCGATTATGGAGTTTTTATGTGCCGAAGAATGCTCGAAAGTATGGCAACGCCCAACGAAACCACCACATATACAATCAGGAAAAACCCGATAAAAAGTAACGCGCCACCGTAATACTGAAGCTTTACGTAGTCGACGAATACAAAAACCGGCACATAGCGCACCAATACATACCCGCCGGTCGGCAACGCCGCGTGTTCCCAGAGGATGAGGAGAAACAAAAGAATGAGAGTAGGCAAGATGTTAACCAATCGAGGGCGCAAGAATTTCACATTTATAGTGTACCATGTAACCTTTTTCTGCATCATGTCGAAAACTGCGTAGTATATACTTGATATATACTACGTATATACTATCCTCATTCTTCCCTTTTCTTCGTACGAAGAGCGGTAGCCCAAGTTTTACGCACCTCCGAGGTGCACGGAAAATTCCTAATAGTTCAATTATTCGAATAATTAAACTGTATATATTCTTATAACTACTTTAACCCCGATAGGACTCAAACTTTGAGTTTGCCTTAGTCAGTAGTGATGTAATAAAAAAATCTTAAGCTGAATTAAATTTCTCTTCAATGATTTTCTTTTGAGATTCTGTAACAACTTTTAAGATATTTTGTTTTGTTTCTTCAAGTAGCATGGTAAATTCTTTGTCTAATAAAGAAACTGTTGTTTGAGAAATATTATTTCTTTTAAAGAAAGCATTAATATCTTCTGGAATTGTTTCGCTTTTTTTTAATAAATCAAAAAAAGCAGCTTGCTGAGTAACAGGAAATATCATTAACGTGGTTTTTCCTAATCTTAAAATGAGACGTTCAAAAAAAGTCCGTCGAAACGCAAGTATTTTTTCATCATCATACCCTAACTCATAAAGAATATTCTCTAAAATAATATATTGTTCTTCTACGGTCATTTTTGTTGTTGATTCCCGTTTGATCGTGCTAATAACTGCTCTAAAGATAATTCCGGCTCTTTATCAGGGGAAAGAGCCAGTCGCCCCTTTGCAGTAAGTTCGCCTTCTCCTGTAACAATATCTTTATCTCTTGAAGCAATAGATTGGATTCGCAGTAAACCATGTTGAAACATTTCAGTTACATTTTTCGATGAACAAAGCATAACTATACCTATATTCATTATTAAAAAAGTTGTTATCATTGCAGTAGTTCGTTCAGGACCTGTGGGTTGGTTCATAGTAACGTTGATAAAGTCAGATAATCCAGCCATTGTCACTCCTGCACCTCCAAGAAATGTTCCAGCTTGTGCGAGCGCTTGTTTGATACCAGGTGTTTCTACAAATTCTGCGGCTTTCTTGGGGTCAACTGATACTCCTACTAAATCAACCTCGGGAATAAAAGCCTCAGGTAAGGAAGATGGTTGAGTATTTTCGTCGTTAACTTGGTTTATTTCTGGCATTAACTTAATTATATCACAGGAAGGCTGTAGCACGCTCCAAAAAGAAATCCCGCGCTCCCTCGGGTTTGTTTACGCACCTCCGAGGTGCACGGAAAAAATTCCAAATAGTTCGATTATTCGAATAATCGAACTATTTACTGCTTTTCACTCCCTCGGGTTTCTCAAAACGAAAGAGGCGTTGAAGAGAAATGTGGAGAAAATAACGAGATTGTTTAGCAATCTAACAAACACTACTTTTTTTCTGTAATATCATCAAGAAGCGTCAATTTAGGATTCTTGCGTTTAAGTTCATGAACCAATATTTTCCCCAACTTATGTTTTGGCTTTCGAATATCTCCATTAAGCTCAAGCACTTCACCAGTAATAAAAGCACTTGCAAACTCATTTAGCCTTACTTGCGGCTGTTCATCTATAGACGCCTTAAAAGGCTTATCAATCCTTTGTGCGCCTACCGCCACTACACTAAATTTTACTTTGCCACCCCTATCTAAAGCGTCAACAATAACTTCGATTGTTGTATTAACTGCATATATTGCTTGCTCATCCCGCTCTGTTTCTTTTCGTTCAAGATATTCAAAAAACTCCACCGAAGCTGGTTGTAATTGGGCCAAACTCACTTCTGGAAAATTCTTATATTTTCTCTCAAGTTGATAATCAAGTATTGGGTTACTTCTTCCTGATATTGAAACGTTTTGAATAAAATCGCTATATTCTTTTTTATAAAAAGCTACACTCGAAGTACTATCAATAAAATTCCTTACTAATGTCGAATCCAAGTCGTTCTCCAAAACTGAAGACGCAAATTTTTCTTCGTTGGACATATCTAAACCAGAAATAAGATCTACAACATCCAAATAGTCTCTTAGGGTTTTATTTATTTGCGAAGGGATTGTCGGAAAAGTTTCTTGACCAACTAATTCTATCGACACTGGTATAACAAAGCTACCATGCTGCGTGTGGTTCAATCTTATATTTTTGATACCCAGAGGAATCTTTCCTTTTGTTTTCTGATTAAAGAAATATAGAAACGCGTTAACATTTTTGTTAATTAGTACATCTGCTAACCTATAAGGGACTGTTTCTTGTGAATATGGTTCTTTTGTTTGTATTCTATTTATTAGTTTATAATTGTATCCATTCAATTGACTCAATATCTCCTCTTTGTTTTCTTCGTTGTACACTAACCCCAGTAAATAATTAATAAACTCAACGTTTTTTTCCTGATAGTACTCATAGTCATGACTACTTTTTGCTAAAGGTAGTACTGTAAAAAGATCGTCGCGTTCCCTTGATTTCCAAATTTCATAGTTACCTGATTTAGATTTGCTTTTAATCAAACCTATTCTCTGGAATACATCTTGAAAACTACTTATTGAAATTATATTCATATTTTACAAATTATTTACCAAGTCTATAGCACTAGGAAACAGTGTCGGGAGATTATTATGAGTCAATAGCTGAGTTTTTGGTATTTTAACAAAACCTGATTTCATCTTTGGCACAATTTTTGTATAGAATGCACACTTTCTTATTATCAACTCTTTTTCAGTCAAGGTTAACCAATCTTCAGGTGTTCCATCGTTCGGCAATCGCACTACAACTAGATAATGTGCCCCTATTGGATTACAAGGATTATGGAAATTATAACTTATCGATCTTTCATCCTCTTTAAACATTGAGGCGCTATTTTCTGCAACTCCTTTTAATTGTATGTTAATTTGAGACCCTGGGGATACCGAATCGTTCTTTTTACTCAAAGTTAGATCAATTCCAAGGTTATCTGTTCTACGAGTCGATCTCTCAATCGGTAGCCCTGCTGCAGCAGAAATAGCAAATAAGTACGCCTCTGCAAAACTATCCTTATAATCAGGTAGCGAAGTCATAGAAGAATAAAATTCAGATAGCACAACTAATCGCGAATATTATATCATCATAAATCAACTTTTCGTTTTGCACGACCGATCTATTTTTTTCTGCTTACGAGGTAAAGGGATAAGAACCCGTAGTCCAGAGCCAGCGCAAGACCAATGTCTGCCACCCTCCGGGTGGATTAGGTTCGCACCTGTTCTTATGTGTCTTTTTGTTCGCGAAGCGAGGCGGTCCACGTTTTACTCACCTCCGAGGTGCACGGAAAACAGACAGTTCAATTATTCGAATAATTGAACTATTTACTCTCCTGAATCGATTCAGGAGATTTGTAAACTGATAATGCCTAATATCATCAGAAAAATTCCGACGTATTGGAGCGAACGGAGTTTTTCCTTTAACCATAAGCGGGCGATAAGGATGGTAACGAAGGACGCGCAGGACACGATAACGGACACATACGATACCGGATACCGCATGACAGTGAAGTTATAAACACTCAATCCGATAACGTCCACCAATGCCACGCCAGCTATCAATTTCCAAGGTAAATACGATTGAAATAACGTTTTCGTTTGCTTAAACAGAACGACGCATAGTCCTGCATACGCGGTGGCGGCGATACGTAAAAATAATGACGTGTAATACCATCCGTTTATACGGGATTCCGGCGCCATCAAGAAAAGCTGCAAGCCGACAGCAACCGCGCAGAAAAAGGCAAGGACAGCACCGACCGTTAAGTTCGGAATTTTTTTATGAGTAAGCTTTGACCAGTCCAGAGACAATAGACCACTTCCCACAAATACCAAACCGATGCTGATAAATTTCGCCGGGGTCGCTGCTTCCTGCAGAAATACCATACCCAATATACTTGTCAGAACAAAATCAACCCGGGATATGGGGCCGACGATGGAAATATCCGTGACTTGAGCGGCTTTAAAATACAGAAGCCATGAAAATACGGGAAGTATGCCGAGGAGAAATAAAGGAATTATGGTTATGACTGTTGGTTTCGGAATGAAGGGCAAAAAAGTAAGTGTTATAAGGAGACCCATCAATTGTGTGGTAAAAAAACCAATTGTTGCAGGTGCTTTTCGCGCAAGGAGTCCGCCCAAAACATCCATCGTCCCCCACATAATCATGGGAACAAAGGAGAGGAGAAGAGGAATAATAAGGTTCATGGACTGATTATCTCACATGGAATGAGGTTGGCCAGAGGGCGGCGCGGGAAAGTTCCATTCAGCACTTCGTGTGAGTGTGGTAAGCGCTACACATCAAAGAAAACTGAGGGGCCGGTGTGTGTACGATTGCAAATGCAAAGTGCGCGTGATGCGCGTGTACACTCCTGGCCTCTCTCAATAAAAGGAAGGTTATGCCGACATTTCGCGCTTTTGTGGGGCCCTTACGACGGATGAAAATCGCATAGATATGCGAGGTAAAGAAGCCACAGTGCGAAGCTAAAAGGGATAACCATCACCATCATGGTGGCGATGACCGGGGGATTCAGAGCATTGCAAATTACGCCAATTAGGATTATTGAAATCCCAATTAGCACCGCGCCAATAAAGAACTCCTCCCATTTCACTTTAATACTCCCTCGTCGCCCCTTGCGGACAGGTTTTTCCTGTTTCATGGATGGAACCCTCCAAACGAAAAAACCGCTTTTCCGTAGCGATAGGTCAAAAATTCATCGTATATCAATGTGCGATCGTGCGATTACGAAGGTGATGAATACTCTTGGAAAGAGCAGTGTATTATCTCATATTAATCAACTATAAGCCATTCTCTACAGCATCATACCCTTTTGTTCGTGCGAAGAGCGGCAGCCCACGTGGCCGCGCGTTTGAGTTCCCCTTCTTTAAGTGGTCCCTCTTTACCGCGAACGATAAAGCCCTCCGGGGGGACGACGAGGCGGCCGCCTTTTTGGGTCAGTGAGTTTCCGATTTTTGTCGCAGCATATCCCAGAATTCCCATGACCAGACGCAGTGCTTTCCCTTGGAGTTCCGGTTCAAAACGCGTATCGAATGCGGCCACACCCACACCGCTTAGCCCGTTTTGGGGAATATCGGTAAAGAAATCATATACCGAGGACGTGGCTCTCCCTCCCTGTGTCGGCGAGCCGACAACGAGAAGATCGAGGGACTGAAGATCCGAAAGTTTCGCTTCACGGGCCTGCACCAACTTCACGGTGTCCGATTTTCCAAACCCACCCGCAATCGCTTTGGCAATTTCTTTGGTATTGCCATACATGGAATCATAAACGACTAATATGTTCATAGGAAACGGATTCATCCAAAGTATAATACGTTTAGGGAGTTGGGGCAAAAATGAAATCTATTGCAAATGAAAAGGCGAATGAGTATACTATGGACCATTAGAACAATATAATCGCAGATTTTCCAATATCGATATGTCACAACTAGAAGCGCCAAAATTTTTTGAACCAAAAGACAAAGGTCTTGATCCAGCCACATTAGAAGCAAAATACGGCCGGTTTTGGATCGTAGCGACAAACTGTGGTGCAGCCCGGGACATAAGAACACCAGAGGGGCGAGATGAATTACGCGCTGATATAACGAGGTTATGTAATCAAATCCTCGATATTGCGAAGCAGAATGGTATTGAAGTAACACGAGTCAAAACACAGACCAACCTCCCGATCTCTAGCACCTATGCCACCAAGATATTAGACCCTCATGACGGCGAAGGATGGGACGTCGCCCGAAGAGAAGCGGGACTGCTTCGACATGGGGAGAGAACGGTAGACTTATTAAGATTGGTCGAGGGACAAGGCCCCATAAACGGTCATCGGGAACAGATTGGCGACACGTATACATATCCGTTTATGAGAGCAGAAGTACGCGACGAAGATTTACGTAGACTGAATAATTTATTGGTAAATCCCAGCGCCTATAGAATAGCCACCGGTATGATGTCTATCGAGAATCCAACATCCGCTACGATTCATTCTATGGAAAGTAGTATAGGTGACGTAGACTCCCTTGAGGGAAGTTTTACCATAATCGCCAAGGAACCCGCTCCTATTTCTGAGTAAAGATACTATCGTTGTCCTGAATCTGAAGGCGTACTAATGAAACTTCTTCCACGAGGCAAAAGAGTCAACCAAAACTTTTATAATATTCAATGACCTTTCGCGCGCCAGGTTCGATATTATAAAGATCTAACGCATCCGGCGCAACCCACTGATACCCGGCAATTTCGCCGGAATTACAGTGAAATACCTCATGTGCGGGTCTATCGGGATCCCCTTCGTATACAAAACATACACATCGATATTTATACCGGTACCCCATCTCTCTATTGTATATCCCGTTCGTTTCCCGATAGCTTCGGGGAATAATCATAAACAGTGAGTAATCCATTCCGAGTTCTTCATCAATTGCTCGTTGTATGTTCGGCTTTACGCGTTCGCCAAATTGCCTTGTTTCCGTAACGATATTCCATTGACCAACTGTCCTTCCGTACCTAGGGTCGTCGTGTGTCTCTTTGACTAATAGTATTTTGCCTGCTCTATTAAAAATAAGAAGAGCAACACCTTGCTCATACAAATTGTATTCATTACGAAACGGGCTGGTAATCCGAGGCTCTAAAATGTGGGAGCGTTCTTGGCTCATTTGTTTCCCTCCGCTGGTATAATCCAGATCAGGTTTAAAGGGTATAATCTCAGTCCCTCGACAAGCTCGGGACACCCCTAACAGTTCTCTAGTTCAACATATTTACGATATAAAAGTCAATGAGTGGACTACTATATCATCCGCTTCAATAGTCCGTTTCCACTCTTGAGACAAAGGAGACACATGTTGCTATAGTAATTTACAAGTAATATTATAGAGGTAGCCACCTATGGACGATCATAACCAACCACCATCGTCAACGGATTCACAACATACAGAACCAGGCTCTCAACCTCCCACAGTCATACTTGAACAAATACCGGAAACGGTCATCGTCCCGACCCCATGGTATAAACGATTAATAGATAGTGGCGTACGCACGCAATTTGTCTGGAAACTCTCGTTTGTCATGATGCTCGTTGTCGGTTTTGTCATCGCCCAACAAATCCAAAAACCACAGAATATTGTGACAAAAGCAGGCAACTCTCGCGCCAATATCATGATCGTACCATCGGAATCCCGCACAAAACCCATGGTGCTTCTTCAATTATGGGTAAACGCAGAATCGTCTGTCGACCAAGGACAAATACGAATTGATTTCGATAAAACAAAAATGAAATTAGTTTCCATCAGCACCAGCAAAAATCCTGCGCTTGCACCGGCACTTACCTTTAGCTCAACGAGTCAGGCGAATCTCACGGGCACGATAAACGTGGGACTTGCGATTACACCATCATCGGGTATCACGGCACCATCACAGACGTTTCAGCTCATCGATATGAATTTTCAACCCATCACAACATCGCCAAACCTTACCACGTATGTAACCGTCAACGCACAGGGATCTAAGCTGTTTCACGGCGAAACGCCATTTACCATAACCAATTTCAAAGGGTCCACCGTCATCCTCAATAGCGGAAACTAATCAAGTGAAGTAATCAATTTGCAAATTCCTGGGTCACCATCATGCCGAAGCTGTCTGTAGAAATAATACCTATGCCGATTCGATGAAACTCGGGGTCTAAAATATTTTTCCGATGCTCTTCGCTATCCATGAGCCCCTGATGCGCGGTAAGTAAATCCGGTGTATAAGCAATATTTTCTCCCGCCTGGGTGAACACGACGCCCCCATTTTCCATCCGGGTACCGGCATCCTTCCCTTCCGGCGTGAGATGAGAAAAATAGCGCCGCAAAAACATGTCGCGGCTATGCTCTCGGGCTACTTCTGTGATCTTGGAATCGACAGTGAGCGAAGGCACGCCAGCTAGTTTTCTTTCGGCATTCACGAGTTGCACCATCTGGGCTTCCGAATTCGAATCCACATGGAGGTCTGATGCCTTCGGAGCAACATCTATAGTAAGACTGCCTTTCGACCCCGGTTCTATGGTAAAAAATTTTGTCGCCTTCTTCCCTACTTCATTCACGGTCGATTGCAACGGTCCGCCATGGGTAGCGACGAGCGTCACAATGTATTTCCCAACCTGAGACTTGCGAATGTCATTTTTCACGGTCCCTCGAAGAGGCAGTACGGAGATAATTAAAATAAAAAATGCGACGATGAGAAATCCGTTGACGGCCGACACCAATGCGCCGAGCCAATTATTTACCCAGGATAGCGCCAATTTATCCGGTATTTTTCTGATCATCAACGTAAATAATTCAGTAAGCACTACCTCGGCAGTAAACCCAACCACGATATACCCGGCAACCGTTGCCCAAAGAGCGGGAACGCCAAATTTATCTGCAAGAAACCCACTCACCACTCCGTTGAATTTGATCGCCAGCCACAACGCAATAATAAAAGAAATGAGGTTCGAAAACAGAAGGACAAGCCCCGTCTTCCATCCCCGAAACGCAGAATATGCAACAATCGCAATAATCACTACATCAACCCAGTTAAGCTGCATACAGATCTATTGTATCGTATAGAACCAGTCGGTCATAGTAGACTCGCGATATTTACATCTGATACTGTTCGTAATCCGCGCACTCTTGATTGTGCTCGGTTTTCAGGGTATCAAATCCTTTGGTGAGGGGCCGGACGATATAAACGGCTCCTTGTACCACGCCATTTGTGTATTTCGTCAAAAGGCCGCCTGACCTCGTTGCCTGGTGGATACACTCTTCAAGAGTACCAAGCACCACCACACGCCGTTTACATACTTCCGTTATGTCCCACCCGCGCGCTGGCACACTATACCCGATAAAATCTAATCCCACCTGTGATTGTTCGTAACACGCCTTTTCCTTCATGACGAAAGGAAAAAGTAACACGACAGTAACGAGCCCAAGAAACAGAAGAAAGATAGCAATTTTCATATAATACTATTGTACCGCATTTTTTATATTTCCAAACTTCTCCATAGAATGCGACATGCATACGTCCTATATGGCATCCACCTATTCGTAACTTTTTCCATCTGTCGCTTTGTTGGTTCTTTTTTGAAGTTGTAAAGTTTTTGGATAGCCCTTCTCAAGCCCAAATCGCCATAGGAAAATACATCTTCCCGCCCGAGCGAGAACATAAGAAACATTTCCGCAGTCCACGGGCCGATTCCTTTAAGCTTCACTAATTCTTTCCTAACATCTTCATCGGATAGCGTTTCAAGAGCAGTAAAAACAATTTCTTTTGCTATGACGCTTCGCGCCAGAGATTTAAGGAACTGTACCTTGCTTCCCGATGGACCAACCGCGCGAATCTGCGTATCGGATAATCGCATGAGGCTCTGCGGCGTCACTTTCCCATGTGGAAACAAGTGTACGAACCGTTTAAAAATTGTGGCGCCCGCTTTATCCGACAGCTGTTGATTAATAATTGCCTGACAGATATCTGAAAAATAATCATCACTTTTTCGCGGCACTAGCTCGTCCTTTTTCTCTATTTTCTGGAGTACGCCAAAGAGTATCGGGTCAGCCTTTTGGAAATGAGACTTCACTCTTTGATTCATAATAAAATAACTCTCGCGTCCCTCGATTACACTCGGGACTTACGCTTGCTATTGTAAAACAACCCAGTGTACAATTTCTATATACGAGTAAGGAGGGGAAACCATGAATATTCTTATCGTTTATGCGACAAATTCAGGAACCACGATGACGACTGCTCAAACGGTTGCCGACAAGCTGACCAAAGCGGGTCACTCGGTCACCATGAAAGAAGCACGCGATACCACCATTGAAAATTTTTCGGCTCCACACGCGATACTTATGGGTTCACCGAGTTGGGATTTTGAAGGTCACGAGGGTATGCCGCACGAAGATTTCCTACCGCTCATGGAAAAACTTAAAACGGTTACGGTCGAAGGAAAACCGTTTGTCATTTTCGGGTTGGGCGACTCATCCTACAAGCACTTTTGCGGCGCTGTCGATCACCTGGAAGAATTGGTCAAGACCATGAAGGGAAAGTTAATTGTCCCGTCGCTTCGGATTGATAAATTCTACTCCGACCAGACGGGCAATATGGACAAAATTAACTCCTGGGCCGATAGCGTCGTCGTGGCGCTAAAAGGATAAAACGAGAGGGTTTACCATTTGAAGTGTGCAAACGCCCTGTTGGCCTCTGCCATGCGGTGCACCGTATCACGTTTTTTGATGGCGTCCCCTTGGCCTTTGGCGGCTTCCATAAGTTCCACCGCTAATTTTTCTGCAAATGATTTGTATTCTTTATTGGACCGTTTGTTCGCAAACCCGACAATCCACCGCATGGCAAGAGCGACTCGCCGGTCACCGCGTACTTCCGTCGGGACCTGATACGAAGCGCCACCTACCCGACGCGCCTTTACTTCCATTTTAGGTCCGGCATTGGCTATTGCGGTTTCAAAAACTTTGATAGGATCCTCTCCTTTTTCTTTTATGACATCCAGTGCACCATACACTTGCCGCTCTGCCGTACGCTTTTTCCCGCTATGCATCACCCGATTGATAAATCGGCCAAGCAACCTGTTCCCATAAACGGGATCAGATGCATGTAAAGATTTGATAACGCGTCCTGAACGTGACATACATTAATAATTGATTAACTGGCGGCAGCCGTCGCCGGACCGGTACTACCGGCTTTTGCGCCATAGCGGCTCCGCCCTTGTTTCCGATTCGCAACTCCCGAAGAGTCAAATTTTCCGCGGACAATGTGATATTTGACACCGGGTAAATCCGGTACTCGCCCTCCGCGAACAAGCACAATAGCATGCTCCGTAAGCTCATGTCCAATTCCAGGAATATACGCGGTGACTTCCTGCTTGTTGGACAAACGGACACGCGCAACCTTTCGGAGTGCCGAGTTCGGTTTTTTCGGCGTCATCGTTTTAACCAGCGTCACCACTCCCCGCTTAAACGGAGACGGAAGCTGTTTGGTCAAACGGTCTTTGGCGTTAAAAAACTTCCGTAGAGCCGTTGCTTTAATCTTTTTTGATTTGCTATGTCGTCCATGACGGACTAATTGATTGACGGTCGGCATAATTCGTTAGTTCGTTCATCGTTCTTCGTTCATCGTCTTTCGAACAACGATTAACGATTGACGATCAACGTATTTATGTTTTTATCCTTGCTCGCTCCGGAGAAACCGGAATCAGTCTGCCAATTATAACGTTTTCTTTGAGTCCCAGCAATTTATCTTCTTTTGCCGCAAGCGCTGCATCAGTAAGCACATTCGTGGTTTCCTGGAAGGAAGCAGCAGAAAGCCATGACTCGGTAAAGAGCGATGCCCGCGTAATACCAAGCACGATAATTTGAGCTGTCGCCGGTTCGCCGCCTTCAGCAAGGACCCGCGCGTTTTCATCTTGGAAACGCATCCGGTCTACTAGTTCGCCCGGCAAAAGCATCGTGTCGCCTGATGTATCGGCACGCACTTTGTCGCTCATTTTGCGCACAATGACTTCAAAATGCTTATCGTGAATGATAATTCCCTGCGATTCATAGACGCGCTGAATTTCGGTAATTAAGTACTTCTGCGCCCCACGAAGCCCCCGAACCTGAAGCACTTCTTTCAAATCCAAATAACCGCTCGATAATTGATCGCCCGCAGCCACCAGGTCACCATCGGCGACTTTGAGCTCACTCGTCAGAGGAATAACGTATTCCCGCTCTTCCGGTGGCTTCATCGCGGTATTACGAACACGGACATTGTATCCGGATTCCGTTTCAGTTACTTCAACTTTTCCGGCAATTTCCACAAGCGGCGAAAGGACTCGCGGCGTACGGGATTCAAACAGTTCCTCTACACGAGGCAGGCCTTGTGTCACGTCAAGCCCCACAATGCCTCCAGCGTGCCTGACACGCATCGTCAGCTGTGTACCGGGCTCTCCGATAGATTGGGCAGCTATGACGCCAACAGGAGTACCCATTTGCACATCGGCATTTGTAGAAAAATCACGTCCGTAACATTTGGCACACATCCCAACCGGCGCCTGACAGCTAATCGGCGATCGGACCAGGACAAATTCCACACCATGTTCATCTAGGAGTTTGATGTTTTCCTCGGTAAGCTCTTCATCTTTGGCGATAAGCACTTTTTTACTATTGGGCGCTATGACGTCAGCTGCCGTGAAACGACCGATAACCCGCATGGCGAATGCTGCCTGACGATCTTCTTTTCTGAATACTTCCCATCCTTCACTCGTCCCGCAATCTTCCATACGGATAATCATGTCATGGGATACGTCTACCAGTCGCCGCGTCAGGTATCCTGCATCGGCGGTTTTCAGGGCTGAATCCGTGAGCCCTTTTCGGGATCCTCGGGTACTCGTCACGTATTCAAAAATGGATAATCCCTCCCGGTAATTACTCTTTGTCGGAAGCTCCACAATCTTGCCCAACGGATCCACAACCAATCCTTTGATAGCGGAAAGCTGCTTCAATTGATCTTTGGACGCGCGGGCGCCGCCGGAATCGATAATCATCTTCACGGGATTATCTTTTGCCATGCGCTGCCACGTGATGTCAGCGATTCGCTCGGTGACTTCGATCCAAATTTCATTGGACAATCGTTTCTTTTCTTCGAGAGTAATAAGTCCCTGTTGATAGTTTTGGTCAACTTCTTTGACTTTATCTTCCGCTTCGTTGACGATTTTATCTTTTTCATCCACCATGACACAGTCAAAGACAGAAACAGAAAGTCCGCCGCACAGGGTTGCCCCCAAAAAGCCAACGTTTTTGACCGCATCGATGAGGGCCACAACTTCTTCTTTGCTATACACGCCCAAGGCTTGGGTGATAAGCGATTTTATGGTTGCCGCCTTCACCGGAGTATTGATAAATCGAAGTTCCGAGGGAAGGATTTCATTGAAAAGTACCTTACCGACAGTCGTCACGATCCATTCGCCATTCAAACGGAGGCGAACGGGGACGCGCAAACCGACTCTCCCGCTTTGATAGACAAAAATCAGATCGGAAGTATCGCCGAACATCGGAAGCTCTTTCTCGTCAATCGATTCTTTATCCGCTTCCACTGTCGTTAGATAATAACAACCCAAAACCATTTCTTTATTGGGAACCGTAATGGGAGATCCGTCAGCGGGTTTTAGCAAATTATGCGTCGGAAGCATCAAATGGATGGCTTCATGCTGGCTCTCTTTGGAAAGAGGGATATGAACCGCCATTTGGTCTCCGTCGAAATCCGCATTATACCCCGCACAGACGCACGGGTGGATACGAATTGCCGATCCTTCAATAAGGATCGGATAAAATGCCTGAATACCCAGTTTATGGAGTGTCGGTGCGCGGTTCAGAAGAACCGGATGATTTTTCGTAATTTCCTCCAAGATGTCAAACACTTCAGGCGTACGTCGTTCGAGCACGTTTTTCGCATTCTTGACGTTTGGCGCTATCCCGCGAACAATAAGTTCACGAAGCACAAACGGCTTGAACATTTCAAGTGCCATTTCTTTAGGAAGTCCGCACTGGGTGAGATTCAATTCCGGACCCACGACAATAACCGATCGACCGGAATAATCGACCCGCTTCCCCAATAAATTCTGTCGGAATCGCCCTTGCTTTCCGCGAAGCATGTCAGAAAGTGAGCGAAGCGGAGCAATTACTGCGCGAGAACTTGGACGCTGTGTCACATCGATCAAGCTGTCAACCGCTTCCTGCCTGGACGCGATTCCTTCAGCGCGGAAGATCTCA
>CAZOTW010000003.1:1234-4779 GCA_964582845.1 uncultured Gammaproteobacteria bacterium | reverse complement strand
GCGCTTTTCATTGCGAAGAATAATTTCCGGTGCCCCTAGATCCATCAAGTGCTTTAAGCGATTATTGCGGTTAATTACCCGGCGGTATAAATCATTTAAATCGCTTGTCGCAAATCGTCCACCGGTGAGCTGTACCATCGGGCGCAAATCAGGAGGAATAACAGGAAGTTGACTCATGATGATCCACGAGGGATTAATATGAGCTTTGCGCATCCCGTCAACCACACGAAGCTGTTTCGTCGCTTTTATGTGGCGCTGTCCGCTGGTATTTTGGATTTCTTCGCGCAGTTCCGCCGCCAGTTTATCCAAATCCAGTCGTTTAATTACTTCAGATATCGCTTCTGCCCCCATACCAACCTGGAAGCAGTCCACGGCATCGTATTCCAAAAGCCGGAGATATTCGTCTTCCGTCAGCGTGTGAAGGGGCTTAATTGCTTTCACGATGGAGATGAGCGAATCAACGATTTCTTTAATTTTATCCTTCTCTTTTTGCGACTGATCATCCAGACCCGTCAGTTCTTGGCGTTCTTTCAGCGTCAGCTCGGATACTGCTAAATCTTTTGCTTCAGATCCGCTCACTTTACTTTTCACTTGTTCTTTTTCGTTCGCGTACTGCTCGTGCTTGGTGACTTTTTCTTCTTTGAATCGTGCCTCCACTTCGTCCATGCGGACTTTCCCAGACTTTACGAGGGCTTCAAGAACGGTCTTTTTCTTTTCTTCATCAACTTTCGTCACGAGATATTGAGCAAAGTAAATAACTTCTTCAAGCGCCCTGGGGCTAATATCCAAAAGGAGAGACAACTTTGACGGAGCGCCTTTGAAATACCATACGTGAGCAACAGGCGCTACAAGCGCAATATGCCCGATCCGTTCACGACGGACTTTACTCTGCGTCACTTCAACACCACATTTGTCACACACGATGCCCCGATAGCGAATCCGTTTGTACTTACCGCAGTAACACTCCCAATCCTTCGTCGGCCCGAAAATGCGCTCATCAAAAAGCCCGTCTTTTTCCGGTTTCAGCGTACGGTAATTGATCGTCTCTGGCTTGGTCACTTCTCCATGAGACCACGATCGAATTTCCTCCGGAGAGGCGAGGGTAATTTTTAACCCGGTAAAATCTACAATATTGGCAAATGTGCTTTTTTTATCCATAGGTTACTCCTTTACCTTCTCCGATTCATCTTCGGGTACGACGGCATTTGGAGCCTCCACAGACTTATCTTCTACAACCGTCTCTTCTCCGCTGGCTTTGGCAATTTCTACTGCTTCCTTTTTCACCATATCATCCTGTACGACTGTAGTCGTGGGCGGAGGGGCGGGTTTTGCCGTCACCACACCGGTCGGGTGGACGTTTAGTCCAAGCGCCTGAAGCTCTTTTACTAATACCTTAAAGGATTCAGGAATCGTCGATTCGGGGATATCCGTGCCTTTCACGATCGCCTCAAATGCTTTTGCGCGTCCGACCACATCATCGGATTTAATCGTCAACATCTCCTGCAAAACGTGGGCGGCCCTGTGTGCTTCCAGCGCCCATACTTCCATCTCTCCCAATCGTTGCCCACCCATTTGCGCTTTTCCGCCAAGCGGCTGCTGGGTCACCAATGAATACGGACCGGTCGAGCGGGCATGTGTCTTATCTTCTACCATGTGGATGAGCTTCAAAATATAGCCAACGCCCACAACGATCGGCTCAAGAAAAGCCACACCGGTTCGGCCGTCATAGAGCGTACTCTTACCGGAAACCGGAACGCCTGCTTCTTTTAGTTTTTCCGTAATTTTGTCTTCGGATACGTTTTCAAAAACAGGGAGCGCAACTTTGAGGTTAAGCTTTTGCGCAGCTAACCCCAAATGTGCCTCAAGAAGCTGTCCCAGGTTCATACGGGAAAGCACGGATAAAGGAGAAATGATAACGTCGACGATCGTCCCATCATCAAGATAGGGCATGTCGCTTTGCGGCACGACTTTGGATATCACTCCTTTGTTTCCGTGGCGACCGGCGAGCTTGTCTCCGACGACGACTTTTCGCATCTGGGCAACTTTCACGATAATCTTGCGATTTGTCCCAGGCTCAAGTTCATCGCCTTTTTCTTTATCCAAAATTTTGACTTCAATGATAGTGCCGCGCTCACCGTGGGGAACGCGCAAGCTCGTATCCCGGACTTCCCGCGCCTTTTCTCCAAAAATCGCCCGGAGCAATCGCTCTTCTGCGGTCAACTCCGTTTCCCCCTTCGGAGCAATTTTACCAACGAGAATATCGTTCGGACTTACTTCCGCACCAACGACGATGATACCGTTTTCATCCAAATTGCGAAGCGCTTCCTCACCGACGTTGGGGATATCGCGCGTTGTCTCTTCAGCACCTAATTTCGTATCTACCACGCTTGCTTCGTACTCTTCTATGTGAACCGAGGTTAACACGTCTTCTTTCACCAATCGATCTGAAATGACGATAGCGTCCTCATATCCCAACCCGTCAAAGCTCATATAGGCTATCGTGACATTGGCGCCAAGCGCGAGCTCCCCTTCTTGACTTGCGGGCCCTTCGATAAGGACCTGATCTTTTTTCATCTTATCGCCGGACTTTACCATGACGCGTTGGTTATATGCGGTCGATTGAGCAGAACGCATGAATTTGGATACGATATACGTCTCCAATTGCCCGTCTTTCGTTTCGAAAACTACTTTCGATCCATCCGCATACTGTACGATACCGTCATCTTTTGCTCGAATCACGCGTCCCATGGTCCGGGAAACAGCGGATTCCATACCGGTCCCGACAATGGGGCTCTGCGGGTTAAGAAGCGGCACTGCTTGACACTGCATGTGAGTACCCATAAGGGCCCTATTTGCTTCATCGTGGGCAAGAAAAGGAATCAGTGATGCCGGAGCACCCACAACCTGCCTGGGAACCACATCGATGTATTCGACCAACCCTGCATCTGCTTCTAAAAATTCTCCTTTGTATCGCACTGGAACACGCTCATCCGTAATACATCCATGTTCATCTATATGAACTCCTGCATGGGTTATGTAATGGTATTGCTCATCGCTTGCGTCCAAATAGACTATCTCGTTTCCGACGCGAATCTTTTGCGACTTTCCTTCGCCCACTTTTTCTATTTTTCGGTACGGTGTCTCGAGAAATCCGTACTCATTGACCCTGGCGTACAGCGACATGTAGGTAACCAAACCAATGTTTGGTCCTTCAGGGCTTCGTACCGGGCAAATACGGCCGTATTGCGAGGCGTTGATGTCACGAATAGAGAATGAGGCTCGTTCACGGGAAATACCACCGGTGCCCATCACGGTCAATCGGCGCAAGTTATCCACTTCAGCCAGAGGATTGGTCTGGTCAAGGATGGTAGAAAGCTGGCTTGTGCGGAAAAAGTCATTAATCGAAGCAATGATCGGACGGGCATTGACTAGCTGCATCGGAGTCAGTTCTTCCGCAGTGGGCCCAGCTAAACTCATTTTTTCCCTGACTGATCGCTCCAGGCGAAGAAGGCCGACACGAAACGCATTGGTCGCTACCAATTCTC
>CAZOTW010000003.1:866-1224 GCA_964582845.1 uncultured Gammaproteobacteria bacterium | reverse complement strand
TTGCAAAAGCTCGCCCACGGACTTAACTCGCCTATTACCCAAGTGATCGATATCGTCTACGTCATCTTTGCCATTGCTAAGCTCGATAAGCCGTTTAATACTTCCGATAATGTCATCCGGAGTCAGCACCCAATGTTGTTTATCGTTCGGAACATTGATGACGAGTTTTTTATTCATTTTGTAGCGGCCCACGCGCTCCAGGGAGTATCTTCGGAAGTCAAAAAACATCGTCCGAAGAAGTTCTTGGGCGTTATCAAGCACAATCGGCTCTCCGGGTCGGAGCTTGCGATACAATTCAAGGACGGCTTCCGTCTGGCTTTTGGTAGGATCTTTCGTAATCGTGGCTTCCAGGTACCGA
>CAZOTW010000003.1:0-835 GCA_964582845.1 uncultured Gammaproteobacteria bacterium | reverse complement strand
CGTCCGCAAATGCCGCAAGGATTTCTTCGTTATTGCTTAACCCTATTGCGCGCAAAAACGTGGTTGCGACGAATTTCCGGCGGCGGTCGATCCGGACCATGAGGACGTCATTTCTCGTCACGATAAACTCCAGCCAACTGCCGTGCATCGGACGGATTTCAGCGCTATGAAGCGTTTTACCGGTCGTTGGATCAACAGAACCGGTAAAATAGATACCCGGAGACCGAACGAGCTGATTGACGACGCATCGTTCGATGCCATTAATAATGAAGGTCCCGTTTTCCGTCATCGCCGGAATATCGCCCAAAAACACCTCCTGCATCACATGATGACCTGTCTGTTTATTGGTGAGTGTGGCCGTCACTTTCAGGGGCATATCAAACGTCAAGCCTTTTTCTAGGGCAATTTCAGGAGTCAAACGTGGCCGGCCGAAGAAATAGTCGCCAAAGGCCAGTTCCCAGTTTTTTCCGGTAAAATCGCTGATAGGAGATACTTCGCTAATGAGGTCTTTAATCCCTTGTTCCAGAAACCATTGATATGATTCCCGTTGAACTAAGGTGAGGTCGAGCATGGGGAGATCGGTGTATTCTTTTCCCCAGTATAATCGTGGTGTGGTGCCGGCGTCTTTTGCCATTGGAATAATTCCTTTTCAAATAATAATTACTCTAGTGAACGACAAAAAGAAGCGAACAATGAACGTTCGCCTCTCAAACTATTGACTTAAGTACCTATTATACTTCCTTTTGCCCAATTGTCAACAAGGGCTTTTGTGCCGCCGGAATGTAAACTGATCTCTCAATTTACACCGCTTCTTGATCTCTCAATTTTCGCTTGA
>CAZOTW010000002.1:31405-41938 GCA_964582845.1 uncultured Gammaproteobacteria bacterium | reverse complement strand
TTAATATAAAAGATCCGTTGGTAGCTGCATATTATACTGGAGCATTGTTTTTTATTTGGTGCGCCGTGGAATATAAGAAATATTGGCCAATAATCATTTCCGCGATTTTCTTTGGATTATCATTAGGTACAAAATTTAACATCATATTTTCCATATTTATTTTGATACCCTGGCTTGTTTCCCTTGCGTGGTGGAAGGAGTTACGTCTTCGGCGGATTATTATCACCGCAAGTATCGTTATACCCGTTGTTGCCTATGGGCTTTTTATCGTATCGTATCCGGCAATATGGTCACACCCGATTCAAAAGACACTGGAAGTGATTGGGTATTACCAGGGAATATCTCAAGCAGCCAAAACATGTCCATATTATTTCGGGACGATCCCATGGATCATCTATTGTTCTGACTGGAAGACCCCGGTTGTATTTATAGCCTCAACGCCACTTCCAACGCTCGTCTTATTTTTCATCGGTAGCATTGTTGCGTGGAAATACGCATTGGGGAAAAGTAGCGCCTTATTGATGTGGATGCTTTGGATAATAGTAACGGTTGGCCGAGTGACGTTGCCGATCACATCTTTATACGGCGGAAGTCTTCGGCAAATTATGGAGTATGTCATACCGCTTTCTCTTATCTGTGGGGCGGCATCTGCTTTTATCGTGGGACGGTTAAGAGGATCTCGAATAACGTACGCAGTCATTGGTGTGATTGTGCTGTTTTACGTTCCTATCATTTTTGAAATGATCCGATTACATCCGAACGAAAACGTGTACTACAACGCACTTATCGGTGGATTACCGGGGGCCATGCGGTATGGCCTTGAGGGCGCAAATAATACGTATGGGAACGCATATAAGCAGGGAGCTAAATGGCTTAATAAAAATGCAGAACATGGTGCGGTAGTCGGCGTTGGGACTGCCATTGCCTCGGCTATACCCGTACAATATTTTCGTCCCGATCTTATTTTGGTATTTGACAGCTCAGTCTTATATGCACAGAAAGGTGAATATATTATGGAATTGGCGTATCCGGGTTTGAATGTAGATGATTTTTTTCGGATGCGTTTTTTGCGCCATGTGTTGACACCTGTGCACATTGTTGAAGTTGATGGAATTGCCCTTCTCTATATATGGGAAAATGACCGTTCGCATGTAGCGCCCGGGATTGACATGACTCATGAAACATCCGTGCCCTTTTTGATGCAGGGGCCAAAGTCGGACCTTTTAGAATTACGGATGGAGAAACCATATCGCGTCAAACGGATGGAGGTGCAATCTGATACACCTGAGTGCAATTATCCACTTCAGACGGCATATATATATGGGACAACGAAGGGGAACGCTTGGTATCGTTTTGCTGATCAGCCGGGCAGTTTTCAAAGAGAAGTTATGATATATCCAAATGCTACGGCAATAGAGCAATTTAGCGGTGAACAGCTTATAGGGATTCGAATCTTTCAACAGAATCTTGGAACATGTCAATGGAAAGACGTTTCGATCCGACTAATTGCCTTTCCAGAATAATTGTTGATTTTTGTCTGTCGGTAATCGCTCGAAATAGAGTTGTCGAGCGATAAACCAATTTTTTTGGATAAATTGACTAATTTGATTCCAGTCGCATCCTGTTTTCATGGCAGAAATTGTTCGCTCGTGTCCCTGAATTGACTGTTCCAAAGAGTCCATATTCACGCCTTCGGTAGTAGGAAGAATTCGAATATCAGCCACGAGTCTCGTCATATTGTCTTCTGCGCGTAGGGCCTCGGTGTATGCTAGCGATAACGTAGGGGCGCTCATAGCTTGTTGATACAATTCGTCTGCGCGTTTTTGCCGATAGGTAATTTTTTCAATAGGGTTCATGAGGAAAAATATCATGATACGATCTCGTATATCAAGTATTTTCAGTTGCAGTTTTTCCTGTGTTGAAATAGTTGTGCAGTCCGCAGCATATGCAGTTTGACTTAAGAAAAGGGTAGCAAGAAATCCGCAGGTGATAATATACGCCGATCGTTTCATTGATTTGAGTATAGGATGCTCACATGGGTCTGACAAGAAGTTAAGTCAGGCTTTTGATACAATCAGAGGAAACGTACATATGAATCCTTTGGTATCGGTCATTATCACAACGCGGAATGAGGCTCGAAATATTCGCGCATGTCTCCTAAGTATTCAAAAGCAAACATATCGATCAGTTGAACTTATAATTATTGATAACGCATCAACCGATCAGACAAAAGAAATTGCAAAAGAGCTTGGTGCATCGGTATATGACAAGGGGCCTGAACGGTCTGCACAAAGAAACTACGGAATGAAAAAAGCACAGGGTAAATATTCTTTTTTTCTTGATGCGGACATGACATTGACGCCACGGGTTATCGAGGAGTGTGTCCATTCCGCCGTGAAACACGGATACCTCGGTGTTGTCATACCTGAGAGATCGATCGGAACTGGTTTTTGGGCACAATGTAAAGCACTAGAGCGGGAATTCTATTGGGGAATAGACTGGATCGAGGCGGCGCGATTTTTCCAGACAGACGCATTTCGCGCGATAGGTGGGTATGATGAAGAATTGACGGGGCCGGAGGATTTTGATTTGCCGCAACGAATAAAAACCATACATGGTGCTACCTCGATAGGTCGTGTGAACGCATATATAGTTCACAATGAGGGAAGACTAACGTTAGCTAAAACTCTGCAAAAGAAATTTTATTATGGGAAAAAGATGGATCAGTATCAAAAGAAGACACACAATGTATCGTACTTACAGAAACAGTCAAGCCTCCTAAATCGATATATGCTTTTTTTCTCTAAACCCGGATTATTATTCCGTTATCCGATAAGAGGGATGGGAATGCTTTTTATGAAAACTGCAGAGATGGGTGCATTAGCCTTGGGATATCTCTCAAGTATACGTGTTAAAGCAAAGCAATGGGAATGAAAAAAAAGAAACTAGTCTCCATCGTCATTGTCAATTGGAATGGACTTGCGTGGCTTAGCGATTGCTTCGGGAGTCTTGCCGCGCAGCGCTATAAAAGCTACGAAATCATTTTTGTTGATAATGCGTCGAAAGACGGATCCGTTGCCTGGGTGAAGTCGCATTATCCTAAAACGAAAATCGTTATCAACAAAACAAATCTCGGGTTTGCTGATGCAAATAATATTGGGTATCGGATTGCGAAGGGCGATTACGTACTTTTTCTTAACAATGACACCCGCGTCACAAAGACTTTTTTGACGGAACTGGTAATAGTATTAGATAGCGATGAACAGATCGCGGGGGTACAAAGCAAAATTCTTCTTCTGGATAAGCCGGATACGCATGATAGCGTTGGGGCATTTCTCACCCCAACAGGATTTCTCTATCACTATGGTTTCGGTAAGAAAGATAAAGCGAAGTACAATAAGCAGATTGACCTTTATACCGCAAAGGGTGCCTGCATGATGTTCAAAAAATCCGTTTTAGATATGGTTGCCGTCGATGATAATATCTTTGACCCTGATTATTTTGCGTATTTTGAGGAATCAGATATGTGTCACCGGGTGTGGATTGCTGGTTATAAAATTGTGTATGCGTATAAATCCGTGATTTACCATAAAATGGGAGCGACAAGTAGTTCAATGAATAGCGCATTCGTACAGTATCATTCGTTCAAGAATAGGATAAACTCCTATGTAAAGAACCTCGATTTAGTCACGTTGTGGAAAATCATGCCGGTGCATGTGTTCTTTTCTTTTTGCATCGCCTGGTATATGTTGATACGAGGGAAGATAATGTTCTGGTGGGCAATCCATAGAGCTATATGGTGGAATATCTTTTTTTTGAAACGGACGATGGACTATAGGGCGTATATACAGAAGGTTATTCGCAAGAAGTCGGACTCCCACATATTTCCAAACATTATGAAACATCCGAATTTTCGTTATTACATTTCGTTTCTTTCTGGGAAGTACGACTATGAAGAAACTGCATAATTTTCGAAAGATATCGTTCCTAGTTTTTTCTCTGAGTTCGCTACTTCTTATCTCTTTTGCATACCGTGGTTTGTTCCGAACGTTTTACCAACAGGATGAATGGATGGGGATGGGACAGTTTATGGCAAATGGTTTTATCGGAACGCTTCAGGGGGTACCGCTCTCTCAAATACTCACTGGTGCCGGTAGACCGCTTGTTATTCCTATTCATTATCTTTTTTATCATGTATTTCCATTTCAAGTTTGGCCATTTGCACTATTTTCCATAGCGATGCACACGCTTAACAGTATCGCGGTATATACCATTGCATTACTTCTTATGAATAGCTTGATTGCTGCATGGGTGGCAGGATTGTTTTTTGCCGTTTCCTACAACGGTTCCCAGGCGGTGTCGTGGTTCGGCGCAAGTACGACAACGCTTCCGTCGGCCCTTTTCACATTTCTATCCATACTGCTGTTTTTTAAATATATAAGAAATAATAAACAATCATATTTTCTCTTTTGGTCACAACTATGCGTGATCACCTCATTTTTTTTTAAGGAATCCGGCATCACGATGGTAATTTTCCTTCCCGCATTGTATGCGATATATCTAAAGGGAAAATCAGTTATTAAGCGAGTTATGCTGAGTTTCATGCCGTTGATTGCATATTTTTCATTTGTTGTCACTGTATTGTTGATTCGACTATTAACCCCTTCTCAACAGGTTGGAAAATTTGTTGGTCAATCATCAGGTGGTATGTTAAAAATTATTGAAAACGCAATTTATTATCCGATTCTTTCGTTTTCCCAAGTATTCATACCCATGTCAATTTTGCAAAAAGTGAGCGTTTCACTTCGATACGTCAACACGACGGCGGATATGGTGTTTTTTGGGCTTTCTCTTGTCTTGTTGTTTTGTATTGCGATCACATGGATAATTTGGAAAAAACGTAGAAAAGAAATTAGTGTTGCATCTATTTTTATGCTTCTCAGTTTTGTGCCCTTTGCGGTGTTGGAACGAGGTGCAAGTTATTTAGACTCGCGATATTTTTACGTTGGGATGGCCGGGGGCGGCATTCTTCTTGGCGCATATGGAAGTATTTTGTGGAACAGGATAAGACAGTCACCTCAGATATTGAGAAATCTTAGTTGTTTTGTGGGAATCGTTATTCTTGGGTCGTATGTATATAAAAATGTTCAATTTACAAAGCGAGACATTCGTTCGTTAGAATTAGACTCCCAAGAGCGTATATTGATATTAAAGCAAGTAAAAGGGCTTTATCCAGTTCTTCCGAAAAACCCAGTTTTTTACGTAACGGGTGATCACGGGGGTTACTATTTCGTTAAAAATCAAAAAATGCCCTTCCAACAGGGAATCGGATATACGCTGATGGCGTGGTATTTTCCAACAGGTAATATATCAAAGAATATATTGAAACTGCGCGAGGCGTCTTTGTGGGATATCTATTCGCAGGGATTTGTTGAGGTTCAAGGGAGCGGATTTGGATATTACTGGGACAAAGATGTGATGCGCACAGATATTATAAAGGCGAAACGATTTGCAAAAAATCAGATTATTGGGTTGTATTACCACAGTGGTGCAAAGCAAGTGGAAGACATTTCTCAACGGATACAGGAACAAATGCCGGAGTGACGGATTGGAGCGGATGGTAAAGGTGCAGTATGAAAATACAGAAAATTTCTTCACAAAAGCCGTTGGTAAGTATTGTTATTCCCCTGTATGTTGTTTGTGATCGATTTATTCAGGATCTCCACAAATTTGCTTTGCTTCAATATTCCAATTACGAGATATTAATTATTTGCGATAAACGGGTTCGGTTGCCGAAGACTAAGAACTTACGACTTATTGTAACGGGTGTAAAACGGACAGGGCCGGCCGAGAAACGGGATATTGCCTTAAAGCACGTAAAGGGTAGCATTTGCGCATTTATCGATGATGATGCATACCCCGATCCATCTTGGATTACGATGGCAATACGTCATTTTGTGCGGAATAAAGATATTATTGCGATTGGGGGTCCAGGCGTAACCGCTCCCGATGACAGCCGTATGGCAAAGCTCGGCGGGTTGGTGTATGAATCAGAATACACCAGTGGGCAACTAAAGATGCGTTTTGTTCCCGTTGGGAAGCGTGTGAGAGAGGTTATGGATTGGCCGGCATATAATTTGTTCATCCGTACGGACATAATGAAAAAAATCGGCGGATGGGGAAGCACATTCTACGGAGGAGAAGATACGTTTATTTGTTTAAAGATGCTTTCGTACGGTCAAATGATATATGATCCCAAGGTCGTGGTATATCATCACCGCCGGCCGTTGTTTTATCCACATTTGAAGCAAATATTCAACGTTGGTGTACACCGGGGTTTTTTCTTTAAGAAATATCCAGAGACATCAAGACGGGCATTATACCTAATACCCACGACGTTAACCGTTGGTTTCTGGATTTTGTTTGTTCTTTCATTTTTTAACTCGATTGCATTAGTGGTATTTCTTCTGGCATTCGGTGTATTTTTCGGAATTGCTTTTTCTACTGTATTAAATAGGAAAGATCCCCCTGGAACAATTTTATCATCTTTGGGTATTATTTCGACGCACATGGCGTATGGAGTTGGATTTATAAAGGGTTTATTTATAAATAAATTACTTAGATAGCATAAGAGTGCCTCGTTTGATCGTTTGTACACGTGTATACGTTGAGGAGAATAGTCAATCGGTTGCGGATGGTATAATACGCTTTATAGTTGTATGAAAAATATAAATAAAATCCATAAATTTTGGAAAGAAAAGGCAGACATATGTAAAACTAGTCCCGACGCTTCCTGGGGAGATTCACTTATGGTGAGAGAGGTCAGAGAACTTTCTAAATATCTTCACAACGGGGATAACGTGTTGGATGTTGGGTGTGCCAACGGTTCATCCTCAATTCAGTTTGCCAAAAGAAAAAATGTACGGCTTCTTGGAGTAGATTATGTTCCAGAAATGATACAAAATGCCCGAGAGGTAAAAAGAAAATTACCAACTTCCATTGCCGACCGCATAACGTTTAAAGTAGGAGACGCCTTGAGGCTGCACGTACACTCGAATTATTACGATGTGGTTATTTCAACACGTTGTATATGTAATTTAACTTCGTGGGATAACCAAAAGCGTGCAGTTAAACAGATGTGGAAGGCTTTGCGTCCGGGTGGAGTTCTTCTTATATCCGAGCCGACATTTGAAGGACTGAAAGAACTTAACAGGATAGGACACTATTTTAAGTTGAAGCCTTTAACATCTCCTTGGCACAATCTGTATGTGGACGAGCACAAATTATTGGAATTTGCGAACCAACTCTTTCAAATTCGTATTGATTACTTTAGCAGTACATACTATTTTCTTTCACGAATTATTTACCGCTGGATTAAAGGAGATGACGCCTCTAAGTTGCGAAGAAATTCATTATTTAATAGGGTTGGAATACTGCTGCCAAGTATAGGGACTTGTGGTGTTCAACGTCTCTATATCATGAAAAAGCGTAACTCGGCGTTATGACTACAGCAATTCTTCCTAAGGTTTCCTTTATTATCCTTACCTATAACGACGCGGCAGGACTTGAAAGATGCTTAAAGTCGATAATTCGACAAGATTATCCCAAAAGAAAGATAGAAGTTATCGTCGTTGACGATGGTTCAGAGGATGAGACCGTTCAGATTGCTAAATCATATCGTGCACGAGTGCTTATGAATGGTATGCACGATATGTATAGAAGTTGGGCTTTGGGACTCCACGCGGTTCGCGGCGATTTTACATATCTTCTTGAACAGGATATTGAATTGCGGGATAAATCTTTCCTTCGACAGATGACACGTCCCCTTTTAAATGACCGGTCGATAGCAGGCAGTTTTACTAGAAAATATCCCAGGAAAGATCAATCCTGGACAACTCAATTTATATCGTATCATCCAGCACAGGCGGATCCGTTGTATGAGTTTTTTTCGCCTCCGGTAGAACGGACAATTATCGAAAAAAAAGAAAATTATTTCATATGTGATTATGCATCCGGGAAGATACCACCATTCGGACGTATGATGTATAGAATGAAGTTTTTACGAACTATTCCGATTTGGCATAATAATAAGTTTTATGATTTTGAGACTCTATTAGCAATGATTGGCAGTGGGTATACGAGATACGCTTATGTGCCAGCAGCCGGAATTTATCATCATCATGCGAAAAATCTTAGCCATTTGTTGGCTAAACGCGTACGGAATCTCAAAAATCATTATATTCAAACAAATTCTCCATATAAGTATACATGGTTTGATACGGGAAGTTTGAGTGGCTTGCTTAAGATATTCATATGGGTTCTTTACGCAAATCTCATATTTCCTGCGACCATTCGAGGGATCATCCGGGCTTGTAAATACCGCAATGCAGTGTTATTAATGGAACCAATAGTTACGATTACAACAACAGATGTGATACTTTATCATGTCCTTGCAGACCCGCTCAGCAGGAAGTTCTTTTTAGAAAAACTTGGAAAAACACTGCGTGGATATTTTAGATTACGAGAAAAAGTTTAATGTTTTCTTGAAGGTAAAATTTCATTAAGTTTGACACCCCTGGCTTCCCGATGTTTGCTATCGTGGGCGGTGTAAAAGAGAAAAATTTTGCGGGTTGCCTTGATGACGGATTCAACGTCGAAATCTGTCATGTCTGCGGAAAGCGGCAATGAAATAGTCCGATCAGAAATAAACTCAGCGTTTGGATAGTCTCCTCGCTTAAAACCGTATTTGTTTCGATAATATGGGTGTAGATGTAAAGCTATAAAATGTGTTCCTACACCGATATTCTCAGCGCCTAATGCGGTTTGTATGAAATCTTTATTGACTCTGACGCGATCTAAATCGACAAGTATGGTATAGAGGTGAAAGGCGTGAGTAATAGAGGAGAGAATGGGACTTGGTAAGATGAGAGGCAAATCAGCAAAAGCATTAGTATACTTATCCCAAATTTGTTTACGTCGTTTTTGATTGTTCTCAAATCTCTCTAGCTGCGTCAACCCAATTGCGGCCTGCATATCCGTCATATTGTATTTATATCCCGCAGCCTCAACTAAATAATTTTTAAAACCCGCGCTTGTATATCGTTTCCATGCTCCTTTGTTAAGTCCATGGAGTGAGTTTATACGAATAAAATCAGTTAGTTTTTTATTGTTTGTGGTTACCATGCCCCCCTCACCGGTTGTTAAGTTTTTTGTAACGTAAAAACTAAACACCGTTATATCACTGAGGCTTCCAATCGGGCGCCCTTTATATTTAGCGCCGAACGCGTGCGCCGCATCTTCTATAACTGCCAGTTTATATAGAGAAGCAATTTTATGAATTTCATCCATGTCACATGGTCGGCCTGCCATATGGACAGGTATAATGGCTTTTGTGTTTTTCGTGATATGTTTATGTATCGCAACAGGATCAATATTCATAGAATCCTTTTCAGCGTCTACGAATATTGGTTTAGCGCCTACATGCTCTATAACGTTTGCGGTAGCTGCAAACGTCATCGATGATGTAATAACTTCGTCTTTTGGTTTTATTCCGCACGCAAGTAGCGCAAGATGAAGTCCCGCCGTACATGAATTCAAAGCGACGGCATACTCTGCATTAACATATTTTGCTATTTTATCTTCAAAAATGGCGGTTTTGGGGCCAGTACCGATCCATCCAGACCTCATGGTATCAACAACAGATTCGATATCATCCTGTGTAATCTGCGGTCTTCCGAAAATAAGGAATTTTTCGCGTATAGGCTTACCGCCTTCAATTGCCGGCAAATCGTTTTGTTGGCCCATATATTATCTACGGATATTTCTCTAACTAGCAACAAGCCGGATTATATCATAATATATACTACGCTAATTAAAAGAACTTTAAGGGTAGGTTGAATGTACGAGCCCCCGTTTAACATTATGACAACGAATGCTATTATTGTGTCGTTCCTGAACCAGGGAAGAAGAAAGTCGGAATAACTCTATATGAAAGAAAATCGGAAAATTCTCCACTCGTATAAGTATAACGAGCACATTCCAAGTCACCAGGCTGAATACGTTGAAAGCAGGCTTCATTACATCCGACCATATCTAACGAATGTAGGTAAGATTCTTGAATTGGGTTGCGGAGAAGGTCTCTTGAGTGAACGAATAAAGAGGGAATCAGCCTGCGAGTTTTACGGTTTAGATATTTCGCCGAGCGGGGTAAGGTTGGCGAAAAAACGTGGAATCATTGCACAGGTAGCAGATCTTAATGAAGATTTACCGTATTTGGATAATTCATTTGATATGATTTTATCTGACCAAGTATTGGAGCATGTATTTCGAACAGATCATTTATTCGATGAAATATATCGGATACTTAAGCCCAAAGGTACCGTAATACTTATTACGCCAAATCTCTCGTTTTGGCTCAATCGCGCGCTTTTTCCGCTCGGGTATTATCCGATATTTTCAGAAGCGAGTGAACGGTCGAAAATGTATGGTACTAAAGTGTTAAAACGATTGATTAAAGACAATAGTGCCGTAGGG
>CAZOTW010000002.1:0-31321 GCA_964582845.1 uncultured Gammaproteobacteria bacterium | reverse complement strand
CCGATGTCATGGGGTCTTCCGAGTACGCTAAGAATATTTTACGACCTTATTGACCGATTTTTTTCCTTGTTTCCATCCCTCTCGCGCGATGTATTAGTCGTTGCGGTGAAGGAAACGGGATAAAATTATCGCTAGATCAGTTGGTGGCTTTTTGATATATTCGAAACGAAGCTAAAACATATTCGCAATGAAAAAGACTATTTTCTTTACTATTACATCCATAAAAAGATTGCGGTTGACATGGAACTCGGCATTGTTTCTGATTGTTTCAGCCGCGCTCATAGGCATAGCGTTTCGCCAGCTTCCTCGACTGTATTTTCTAAATGATGAGTTTCTTCAACTGGGCTCAGTAATCTACAATGGTACTCTGATCGGGATACAAAAATATTCCCTCGTGCAGCTTCTGGTTGGGACTGGTCGTCCAGCTGGCACGTTGATCAATAATATTTTCCTGACGTTTTTTCAAGATAATACCTTACCATTTGTCATTTTCGCCTATACAGTGCACTGGATGAATACGGTGCTCATGTTTTTTCTGTTATACAGATTGACAAAAAATAAATGGATAGCGTGGTTTGGGGGTCTGTTTTTTTCTCTACCAGCGGTTGCCCAGCAAGCGCTTTCTTGGTTTGCGGCAACGACACAAACACTCGGAGGGATGCTATTTATATTACTTTCCCTTCATTGCCTATTATACGCAATAGAGAATAGGTCTAAAACGCTCGTCGTATGCTCATGGATATTGGGGTTTATCTCATTTCTCTTTAAAGAAAGTGGTTTTTTTATTTTTCCCTTACTCCTATTCCTTCCCATGCTAAAGGCAAATGCTGTCCAAAAGAGACCGCGAATACTTGAGGGAATTGTATTAAGTAGTATTCTCGTTTTTGGGATTTATAAGACATTATCGTTTTTTCACATACAAACTATTAATTTTACATTCATTTTGAAAAATTATGCAATCCAAAAAGCAATATCTAACATGTTCTATTATCCTCTCGTATCCTTATCCGAAGTATTTATACCATTTAGATTTTTGTTGAGAATAGGGCCTCGGTTCATGCTGTTTTTTTATCCTAGCTTAAATGGATCAAAAAATATTGAGTATGTAGGTACAGTTATCGGGGGGGATATGATAGCTACGACAATTTCATTATGCGTATGCATGTTGATATCCTGGATTTATATAACGAATAAAGATAAACGCAAAGTGATCGCATATGGTGTTTTCGCATACGTGGTAAGTTTCTGGCCTGCTGCAGTATTTTTACCCGACCGGAACACTTCGTACGTAGAATCAAGATATTTCTATCTTAGTTTATTGGGGTTAAGCATCCTTTTTGGAATAACGGTTAATTCGATAAAGGAATACTTTCAGGGTGTTTTGAAACATAAAGTCATTGCATCAGCAATAGTCATTATTGCGCTCAGCATTTTTTTGATGAAACAAATATCGGTTATACAGCGAGAGGTGAGACAAAACATTATGTATGGTGACGCAATACGTGCCACAATGGCGCTGTTACGGTCATCTGTGTCGGTGCTTCCGGAACATCCCGTATTTTACATTGATAGTGACAGAGATTATTATTTTACAAATAATAAATTACCTTTTCAATTAGGCACGGGGTACATGATGTTTTTAGCTCTTCGCGATCGTCCCCAAATTCCAGGGCGTCTCGTTGGTGATTTATGGTTATGGAAATATTTTGAGGAAGGATATGATCGTGACTCAGGGGTTGGATATTTTTGGAATAGGGATCATCTGAGAGATGCAGTAACAAAATATAATATTCAAAGAGAACAACTCGTTGGAATATTTTTTAATAGTAAAAATGATACGCTCATGGATATTTCGGAAAGCGTACGGTCGCAAATTTGGTAACTTGCGTTTTGGTGATCACCAGCACATCAATGTCTTGCAGATGTTATGTATAGTAAAGCAAATGGCAGGAATATTTTTTGGGGCAAAACGGCAGTTATTGTTTGTCACGACGTTATGTTCGGCCCACCGCACGAATTGAGAGATTATTTATTGCGGCATGATATTAAATCACTGATATTTATTGGTCATCAGAATCGATCACTTCCCGATAATCCGGTGAAATCTTCATATGTTGAAGTATATGAGGATAAGGTACTAGTGCATAAACATTCCGCGCCAGAAATCAGGTTGGCTGAAGGTATCGCATACATACGGGATTTTTTGCTCACGTGGCTTTGGGTAATTCGGTATTCACGCGGGACCATACAATACTTTATCGGAGTGGGTAACTTAAATGCGCTAAACGGATTACTATTTTGTGTATTTGGAAAGGTGAAGCATTCAATGTATTACGTTATTGATTATATTCCAGAGCGCTTCGATAATCCCTTGATGAATTTTTTTTATCATAGAGTTGATTATACGTGTGCACGATTTTGTACACGGACATGGAACTATGCGTTAGGCATGGTGAAGGCAAGATCTCAAAAATGGCATCGACAGTTCGCAAATCAGGATATCGTTCCAAATGGTATAACGATGAGAAAAAAACTTCCTGGATTAGATAAAAAAAATTTCCATGGCTTAGTGTATCTCGGTTCCCTTGTTGAACAGCAAGGCATTCTTTTTGTCATCGAAGCCATGAGGCAACTTGTGCAACAAATTCCAACGATTAAACTAAAAATTATTGGAATGGGACCATTGGAAAAAACCTTAAAACGACGCATTCATGAATATAATTTAGAAAAGCACATACAAATGACCGGTTTTATCCCGGATCCCTACGAAGTAGACAAAATTACCTCGCAAGCCAGTCTTGGAGTTGCCATGTATCAACCGAATGCTGGTTTTGTGGCATACACAGAACCAGGCAAAGTCAAAAGATATCTGGCGTGCGGCGTGCCGGTTATCATGACGGACGTATCTCCATTGGCCCATGAGATTGTGAAACACACGTGCGGATTTTGTTGTGCGTATGACATTGATGCATTCGTAAAGATGGTTACTTCATTTTTTACACATAAGGACAAGATAGAACAGTATCGAAAAAACTCATTACGATATGTGCGACAATTTCAATGGGATATTATTTTTACACGTGCTTTTCATTTTCATGGTTCGTGACATATAATAGGCCAACCTATGATCAAGCTTATAAAATCTACGTTTTATAACGAGAGAGAAACGAAACAGAAGCTAGGCAGATTTATTCATAACGCCAAAATGCTCAGCATCGGAGAGGAGTGCAGGAAATTTGAGCATAATTTCGCATCATACCAAGGGAGACGGTATTGTATTTTTCTTAATAGCGGCAGTAGCGCTAACCTTGCCATAGTCCAAGCACTTCTCAACCTCGGAAAAATCAACAAAGGAGATGCTGTTGGATTTTCAGCGCTCACTTGGTCCACGAACGTCATGCCCCTTATCGAACTGGGACTCCAGCTGGTTCCCATAGACTGTGAGCTCGATACACTCAATGTTTCTTCAAGGACACTAATTGAGGCTATAAAAAAACAGTCAATCAAAATGCTATTCCTTACCAACTTATTAGGGTTTTGTGATGACATTGACAAGATCGTAGACATTTGTAAAAAGAAAAAAATTTTATTGATTGAGGATAACTGTGAATCGTTGGGTACGGTATACAAAGGAAAAAAATTGGGTAACTTTGGTTTTGCAAGTACGTTTTCGTTTTACGTAGGACACCACATGTCAACTATAGAAGGTGGCGCTGTTTGTACAGATAATAGAAACCTAGATACCATGCTGCAGCTTGTTCGGGCACATGGGTGGGATAGAAACCTTACGGAGGACAGGCAACTAAAAATTCGCATCAAAAATCACGTCAACGAGACATTTTATTCCCGATACACGTTTTATGACCTAGGTTACAATTTACGGACAACAGAAATTCAAGGGTTTATCGGAAACACACAGATTGCATATTTACCCGATATTATCAAAAAACGGCAATCTAATTTTTTCAAAATTGCGAAAGCCATTTACGCAAACGAATCACGGTATTTTCCTATTCGTTATAGCCATATAGATGTTCTGTCAAATTTTGCTGTCCCCGTAATTTGTAGAACGCAGAAGATACGGGACGAGCTGGTGAAAAGATGTGATGGGCTAGTGGAGATACGGCCAATCGTGGGAGGGGATATGACGAAACAGCCCTTTTACTCCAAATATGTAAAGAGCGATCGACGTGACCATATAACAAACGCAAATATTATACACGAACAAGGATTATATTTTGGAAATAACCCCGAGCTTACTGATAAGGAAATAGAGACACTCATTTCTATTTTTTCATAAAAGATATGTTTTGGACTAATAAACGTGTACTCGTCACCGGTGGAACCGGATTTATCGGAAGTCATGTTGTGGAAAGACTGGTCACGCTAGGAGCTCGCGTATCGGTTTTGGACAGAATGCGTGATGGAAAAACAAAAAATATCCAATATCTCAAAGATAAAGTCACGTTTATCCAGGGAAACTGCACGGAGCTTGTCCAGGCGCGGAAAGCCTGCGAAGGAAAAGACGTTGTGATGAATTTAGCCGCACACGTCGGTGGAATAGAATATAACATGGTCCACCAGGGTACAATGCTTCATGACAACCTTTCCATCGCGACGACTATGATTGAAGCGGCGAGGCTTGCCGGAGTCGAACGATTTTTAGTTGTATCCTCCGCATGTGTATATCCTCACGACGCTCTCGTACCGACTTCTGAAGAGGAAGGATTTCGTGCGGAGCCGGAGCCTACGAACTGCGGTTATGGGTGGGCGAAACGAATGGCAGAGGCGCTCGGTCGATATTACGCTGAGGAATTCGGTATGAGCGTGGGAATTGTTCGACCCTACAACGCATATGGGCCGAGGGATCATTTTGATGCGAAAACTTCCCATGTCATTCCCGCTCTGATTAAACGAGTGATGGATGGTGAAAATCCGGTTGTTGTATGGGGAAGCGGGAGTCAGACGCGGGCATTTCTGTATGTCGATGATTTGGCTTTGGGGATGATACAAGCAATTGAGCGATATCCCAAGCCGGACCCGATAAATCTTGGTACGGATGAAGAAATCAGTGTCGCCGATTTGGTAAACAAAATCATTAACATTAGTGGCATGAAAACGAAAGTGTATTTTGATACAACGAAAGCGGATGGTAGCCCAAGGAGAAATAGCGATAATACGAAAGCGAAAAAAATGATACAGTTCACCGCGAAAACAAAATTAGATGCAGGCTTAGCGAAAACGATTGAATGGTATAAAAAAACAATTAAGGCCTCTTAGCGAAAAGATTTTTATATAAGTTTTTATAAAAATATTTTTTGGCCAGAGTTAAAGCCCTTCTTTGATATTGTGGATAGGTCTTCATTATTTTTGTAATCGCTTCAAATAATTGTTTACCCTGATACGGGATCACGATCCCCGCACCGGATTTTGTAATCTCGTCCGAAAACGCAAAAACGTCAGTTGTTATAACAGGTAGGCCGCAGCTGAGATATCGTTTAATTTTCGAGGGGTCGCTGTAATAGGAGACGTTGCTTTTATCCGGTACATACGTCGCAATGCCGATATGACAGTCGTTAATAATATCAGTGACTTTTGTGTCGTCCATGATGTAGCCGTGAAACTGCACCTTGAGCGGGCTTATAAGGGCCCGTTTTCGGTAATGAGACTCGTCTGGTCCCCCACCTATAATATGTAGTTTAGGCATGTGTTTATTCGTCGTTCCTTCAAACGCATCAAAGAGAAGGTCCAGTCCTTGGCTTTTCTTTATTACACCCAAAAATACCAATTGAATTCTATTTAGATGTTTAGGCGTAATTTTGTTGATCGGATCTGTTCCGATGCCGATGCTATCGTATCGTTTATCTTTCGGAAGTAAATTTCTTCTTCTCCGCAATAACTCCAATCGTTTATTTAAAAAGACCACCGTGTCCGTGTCTCTGCTCGCTGGTTTATCAAAAAGCCAATATAACCATCGCATGAATTTGACGATTGAATTCTTATGTATTGGAGGGTAATAGTCCCACACCCAAAAGATGGTTATATTTACTATACCAAGTTTTCGTAGAATATTGCCGCACCAAGCAGTAAAAGCATTGACGGTAAAATACGTATCGTAGGGACCGTATTGTTTTTTGAGTTTTTGAGTATGCCACAGAAGCTGCAGGAATATTACGACTGATCTGACAGGCAATAATAAAAAGGCTAATGAGGGCGGGGTGGGTGTTTGATATAGTCGCGTGTAATATATCGTTTTACCGTGTTGATAAACGGTAAGACGACTTGCATTTCGGTGTACATCTAAACGATGAAAGTTGAAAGAAAAAAGTAGTATTGTTGAATAATTCTCCATGAGATAATCGAGAATTTTTCCTGCATTCTCGTAGGGTGAAAAATTCACATAGATGATTGTTCCTTTCATATATCTTCGTATCGATTTTTGGCAGAAAAATACTTAATTTATCTAGATTTATTGATAAATAGCCGTTGCATGGTTAGATATGTGGATGGAAAGAACCGTTGTAGTACGTGTTGAGCGTACATCGGATATACCGGAATATTTTCCACAACAAATTTTATTATCCATGGAATCATATGATATTGTGCAAGAAAACCCTTGAACGTTATGACATGCTTCAACGCGATGGCATTTACTACGCGGTTTTTGTATAAGGACAATTCATGTTTCGTATGTTCTACGGTAAAAAGTGGTGTTGGTTTTTCCGTGAGCCAATACGAATCACGTATGAAACCCGCCCGCTTGGCAATATTATATATTTCCGTTCCAGGGTAAATAACGAGTGTCCCGATATCGTCAAAATAAAAATATTTCACCTTTTGCATGCGCTGAACGAAACGAATGGTTTCGTTTACCGTTTCTTCAGTTTCTCCGTAGAGCCCGACAATTAAGAAGGCGGTTAAAATGATTTTTGTGTTCTTAAATAACGCAACCGTGTTGATAACTTCTTCCTGAGTAATAAATTTGCGGCATAACTTGAGAATTTTTGGAGATCCACTTTCTAAGCCGAATAGCACTTGCATAAACCCAGCCCTTTCAAGCGCCTGTACCATCTCCTTAGAAACGGGTTTGAATCTTCCACTGCAGATGAATTTCAGCTTAATTTTTCTCCGTACGATTTCGTTGCAGAATTCTATAACGCGTGCGTTGATAAGAAAAAATTGATCGTCATGGAACCAGATAGTTTCCAGTTGCGGATAGCGGGTGACGAGATATTCAATTTCCTGAATGACATTATTAATTGATCTTTTCCTTGGAACACTCCTTGTGATCGCCTTTAATACGCAAAAACTACAATGGAATGGGCACCCGCGGCTTGTGATCATACTCGCTATAGTACGTTTTTCAGAAAAGTAGATTTCGTGTTTAGGGAATGGTATTGTATCGAGATCCTGAATTAACTCACGATCTTTTGTTTTGATTATTTTTCCTTTTGAAACGAACGCTATGCCGTTCACTTTCCGAATGCTCCTCTTCGTCTCTATTGTTTCCAATAGTTCCTTTGTGGTTAGTTCTCCTTCCCCCAGGACCGCGACGACATAGGGAAACCGTCTAAGGATTTGTTTATACATGATTGTGGCATGTATTCCGCCTATCAGTATATGGATCTTTGGATTAGTTTCGTGAAAGATTTTTATCAGTCGAAAAGAACTGGCTCTATTTTGCGTAATAATATTGAAACCAACGACATCCGGCTGATTTGACCGTATATTGTCCATGAGAATCTTTTTACATGCATGATATGGATAATCATTAAGAAACAATGTGTTTACCTTATGGTCATGTTTTTCTAAAAATGCATGAAGATATCCTAACCCGAGGGGATAGTGGGAGTTATACGTAATACTTTTATTTCTAGCTTGATCTTCGATGGTGGAGGTAACGAGTAAAATATTCACAGTTGGTATTTGGTGATTTCACGCACATGTTTTGGTTATAATATCATATATTCTATAAAACAAATAATCATTGAAACGCGCAGAATGTCAGTACTATTGTGGTCGCAGCAAGGATACAGACGGATGGGCCAGAGGGGAACAAAGAACTATTTTTTTAACTTCCTTTTTTTGGTTTTTTAATTTGTTTTGCATGAGTTTTCTCTGGAGGTTTTTCACTCACTCCCCGAGCATAAATATTCGCTTTTAAAGTTTCGTTATACGCATATGGACTGTCGATGTCGTCAATAAATATAGGTGCATCTTTCCTAATGTTATGTAACAGTGTTTCCCCGTCCATAAGTTCTCGACAAGACAATTGCCCTTTAAGAAGAGGTATGGCAAGATATATGTCAGAACTTGATAATTTGTGTCCTTCGGCAAAATTCTCTTTTGCATATACCCCTCGTATCAGTTGGTCCAGATACTCGATTTCATTTTCTGGTGGAATACGTATGGTCAGTCCCGGTGCACCGCACATCTGGCGGGCTTTTTGATAGGCCTTGAACCATGTGTCTATCTGGTGTGGAAGTGAACAATATTTCGATACGGGTATCCCGTCTTTGTCTATATCTATGTGTCGTTCAAACGTACGCGCACCTTTCGCATAGGCGATAAGCATAGACGAAAACCAATCGTGATATTCGTGTGTGGAAAATCCAATGACATGTCCAGGATATCTGTTTTTTAAAAAGTCGATTTGATTCAGTTCAAGTTCCCTATCTTCCGAGGGGTAGAGGGAAACACAGTGATTTAATGCAAGGGGAATGCTTCTGTTGTCAAAAAAATTAACAAGATCATCCATGTCTTTAAGGGATGATCCACCATTTGAGACGATGACAGGTTTTTTTGTAGATGCGATTTTCTCCAGGAGCAGCCAGTCATTTATATCAGAACTAGCCACTTTAATAATATCGATTCCAAGTTCAACACATAAGTCAACAGAGTTCTCATCAAAGGGGGTTGCCATAGGAATGCATCCGTTTTTTCGTATTGCGTTAACGAGCATCGCGAACGCTTCGTTAGGCAATTTTGTAGCTATTGTTTTTTTTATATATCGAATGCCCGTTTGTGTTCGATAATTTTTGTGTATAAATCGGTCTATGTCGCGGAATTGAAGTTTAATTGCTGCACGTACGTTGTTAAATCGAACGATTTTTCCATAATCACTAATTATTTTAAGTCCCCGTTTGACGTCTCCCCAATGATTATTCGCCAACTCTAAAACGAATAAATCTTCAAATATTTTATTTGGATCCATACGCGTTGGTAGGCAGGAGATGATGTGATGGTTACGTCCGTTTATAGCATACTTATATGGTGAAGTATAGTTATTCATAGTACAATAAGCGCCGCGTTATGAAAATGCTCCATATTCGTTCTACATTTAGAGATTATTCCGTCGTTTTTACTCGGAATCTCAAAACGTATATAAACAGTGAGAATAAACGGCCGAGTCATTTTTTGATCGATAAATATATACTATCGTTGTATGGAAACTCACTAGATCTGAAAAAGGTCGGGATCTCGCGATATAGTGTAGACGCAAATGAAAAAAATAAGTCATTAGAACGTGTCGCAGTCTATGTTCGTTTTTTACTAAAAAACAACATACACAAAGATCATCAGATCGTCGTCATTGGCGGTGGCATGGTACAGGACATCGGGTCATTTACCTGTCATGTAATCCTTCGGGGTATCCGATGGATATTTGTACCGACGACGCTTCTATCTATGTCCGACAGCTGCATCGGGAGCAAGTCCGGGATAAATGTAGGGATTTACAAAAACCAGGTTGGTACGTTTCATCCTCCTGATGTGGTATATATTGATACAAAATTTTTACATACGCTTCCGCGTACTATGATATTGGACGGAAACGGAGAAATCATCAAACATGCAATTATCGCGGGTGGGAAGACATTTGAATACTTAGTCAAGCATCTTTCAGATATCCAGACGGATGGGCAAACGGCACAAAACGTTATTTCCCAGAGCTTACAAGTAAAAAAAGAAATTGTAGAAGAGGATGAATTTGATCGAGGTTGTCGTCGGCTTTTAAATTACGGTCACACGTTCGGTCATGCTATCGAAGGATATACAAAAAACGCGGTTCCCCATGGTGTAGCCGTTACGATGGGTATGGACATGGCGAATTATATTTCCGTAAAACGCAGACTGCTGTCCCCAAAAGAGCATGACGTAATGTCTTCTCTCTTTCACCGCAATATTCCGTATCCGCGTTTTCCCATAACACACATAGACAGGTATATGGATTTCCTGTCACATGATAAAAAAGTAATTGGTAATACTGTATATGCCCTCCTGTGCTGCCGGATCGGTCGAGTGGAAAGTGTTCCGGTCAGATTAGACAACGAATTGAAAAATGATATCGTTCTATACAGTACTTCTTACGAAGAGATACGAAACCGTGCGCTTTGTCACTCGTTAATAAGGTAAGAAATCGCTTCGTGGACCAGCGCTACAGGGGAGGTTTTTCCATTTAGTTTGAATGGTGGTTTGCCAGGATTAATCGGGGTATACTCTTTTTGATTGGTGAAGCCGTATGGGCACCTTGTCAGCATGCGCCGGTCGATCTCATCAAGCACGCCTCCGAATATAACAACATGCGCGAGAGTTGTGCGCGTTGTTTTGCAAACATATTGAAGCGCAAAAGACTTATCAATTAGTTTCCCGTCATCCGTTCGCGCGCGTGTAATATGTCCATATTCCTGATCAGTTTTTACGCTGTACCGTTTGGGAAGCAATGTTCGAATGCCGCTGAGGAGAGCATCGCTTTTTGCAGGGTTTTTGGGCAACACGAACGATACCTTTGACTTTTCACAAAATACTATACCTTTGAATTTTTTCGCTTTGGCGAGTAAGTTCGTCGGGATGATTCCGTTCCAGGAAGTTGAAAGAAATTTGATAAATACTGTAATTCCCTGGGGCTGAAAATTTTCCCGATGAAGGTGCAGTGTGTCCATGCTTTTGGAAACAATAGAAATACATGAATCTACCTCATCGTCCGCAAGTCCGTATAGATAAAGCATTTGTATCCCGTATGCGGATATTTCATACAAGCTTCCTCCGTTTGCACATCCAGCATACAAGGGGAGTGTCATGGAGTTTTTTTTAAGAAACGTACGTATCCCCGGGACGAAATCGCGCTGGAAGGATGCATCCCTGCCAGTAAGGATGAGAGTATATATCCCTCTTTTCATTATTCGACTGCATAATTGTTGTGCTGAAGACATGTCATAGCGCGCGTCATTGGGATCGCGTATGGTCCAATCGATATCGGAAGCGATCATCCGGACACCCTGTCGTTTTGCTTTTGCTAACATCGGATGCGGAATTTTACTGGAATATTGCATAAACAGGTGTATAATATCAGCCTGAATATCATTTTGCTATGCGCGTTGCTGATTATATCTTTCAATATCTGTATAACAAAGGCGTGCGCCATGTGTTTACGATATCCGGCGGTGGGAATATCCATCTGATTGATGCTTTGGGACGAAGCAAACTATCCTATGTATGCAATCATCATGAACAGGCATGCACAACTGCTGCTGAGGGCTATGCGCGAGCAACTGGCAGTATAGGAGTGGCGCTTGTCACAACAGGCCCTGGCGGAACTAACGCAATAACTGGTGTTGCCGGCGCATGGTTGGACTCAATTCCAACACTTACGATATCCGGGCAAGTGCGGACTGAAATTATGGGAACACGTATGGGTTTACGACAGATAGGGCCGCAGGAAGTCAATATCATCGATATGGTTAAGCCGATTACCAAATATGCGGTAACGGTGATGAAGCCACAAGACATTTTGTATCATCTGGATAAAGCGCGGTATGTAGCCACAAACGGACGTCCGGGTCCTGTTTGGCTTGATATCCCGCTTGACGTGCAGGGAGCTTCGATTGATGGGCGAAAACTCCGGCGGTTTAATCCTCACGAGTTGAAACCACAAGTAATAACGGATAAAAAAATTATTAAGAAATTAGTGTCCCGAACAATTACACATCTTAAGACAAGCAAACGGCCTGTTCTGTATGCCGGCAACGGTATCCGTCTGTCTGGTGCCTATAAAGAATTTCGACAATTAGTTACTCTCCTAAAAATTCCGGTCCTTTTAAGTTATGTAGGGTACGACATGCTTCCGTCAGATCATCCATACAACTACGGGCGTGCACACTCTCTCGGTCAGCGTGCTGCCAATTTTATCGTCCAAAATAGCGATTTCCTTCTCTCTCTTGGAGCCCGGCTCGATATACTGACCGTCGGATATACGTACAAAGCGTTTGCACGAAACGCCTATACAATAATGGTAGATGCTGATAAAAAAGAGTTGAATAAATCAATTCTTTCTATTGATCTTCCAATCCAGTGCGATGCAAAAACATTTATCTATGAAATGATTCACCAGCTGAAATCGAAACCATTACATATCAATATCGCCTCTTGGCTTGCGTACGGTAAAAAACTGAATAAAAAATATCCGCCGATACCCCCCGAGTCGCATAAAGAGAAACGACAGGTAAATTATTATGCATTCATCGATGACCTGGGGAAGAAGTTGCCTAAAAGCGAAATTATTGTCGAATCAAATGGTGTTGGTCCGTTAAACTGCATGTATCAGGCGTTCCGGGTAAAGGAAGGCCAGCGCATTATTCTTAACCTGGGATTAGCACAGATGGGATACGGGCTACCGGCAGCGATCGGCGTTGCCTTTGCTGCCGGGGGACGCAGGATTATATGTCTTGAGGGAGATGGGAGCCTGCAGCTAAATGTTCACGAACTTCAGGTTGTCAAACAGCACAAGCTTCCGATTAAACTGTTTGTTTTCTCCAATAACGGGTATCTTTCAATCCGAAATACGCAAAAGGGATTGTTTGGTTCATTTCTGGTTGCCGCCGATTCCTCAAGCGGTGTCACGTGTCCTGATTATGTCAAGGTCGGCCGGGCATATGGGATTAAAACAATTCGAATTCATAACCACCGTGATATGGCAAAAAAAATAGCATACGCCCTCTCGTACCCCGGTCCAATTCTTGTCGATATTAACGCTGTTCGTGATTTTGTCCTGACTCCGAAACTCCAGACCAAAAAACTAGAAGATGGCAGATTTATATCTCCACCTCTTGAGGATATGGCACCGTTTCTTTCCGGGGACGAAATGGAAGAAAACATGTTGATTCCAACATGGAAAGAATAGATAATATGCTCGTTATGAAAAAACGCATAGTTCTTATTACGGGAGGATCAAGGGGGATAGGGAGGGAGATCGCGGAGGTACTTCAAAAGGAGTATGTTATCCTTGCTCCAACGCGAAACGAGTTAGACCTGTTGAATGATGATTCTATTGCCGAATATTTTGAAAAAATACGCTCGAAACAAATTGATATTCTTATAAATAATGCTGGCATTAATGTGCCTCAATGGATTGAAGAGATGACGGATGAAAATATTCGGGACACAATTCAAATTAATCTTATAGCCCCCATAAAGCTTATCCGTGGTGTTGTGGGAGGCATGAAAAAGCGAAAGTGGGGAAGAATTATCAATATCAGTTCTGCATTTGGAATTGTTGCCCGTGGGAAACAAACTCTCTATGTGGCGACGAAACATGGAATAAATGGCGTAACCAAAGCACTGGCATTAGAGCTCGCTCCTTATAATATTCTCGTAAATTCCGTTTGCCCCGGTTTTGCAAAAACTGACATGGTTATTAAGCGAAACTCATTGGAAAAAATTAAATCCCTTGAATCAGATATACCCATTGGCAGGCTAGTCACGCCAAATGAAATTGCGGAGGTTGTTAGGTTTCTCCTTTCAGAAAAAAATACCTATATGACCGGTGAGCAAGTAGTTATTGACGGTGGATTTACAATTAAATAATTGTCTCTGAAAGGTAGTTTGTATGTTGCGCCGATCATGTCCTATTTGCGGCTCCACAAAGAGCAAAACATTATACATACAGAAATATAGTAATGGTATAAGTCATACCATTGTTACTTGCAGCGTATGTGGTTTTGTCTACGTAAAGAATATTCCAGACGTTAAAGAAACAAAGCGTATCTATTCTATTGATACTATATATGAATATACTCGCGATGAGGATATTCACAAAAAAACAGTTGCGATCCTTAAGAAGTACATAAATATAAGAATGTCTATCTTAGATGTTGGGTGTGCTACCGGTAACCTCTTATATCTACTTAAGTGCAATCACTATCAGAGGCTTTTGGGAATTGATCCTGCTCCAAATTGCCGAAAGATAGCACAACAGGAGTTTGGTATAAACGTTATAACTGCCAGTATAGAATCCTTTCGTACGAATAAAACATTTGACTTAATTATTCTAAACAATGTTCTGGAACATTTGAGCGATGTTCGCGGAAGCATAGAAAAATTGTTACGTATGCTTAATGATGGCGGTTTCCTATATATGGCACTTCCTGATGCGGAAAATTTTTATAAAGTTATCGAAGAACCATTTTATGAATTTTCACTTGAACATATTAATTTTTTTACGAAGCGATCGTTACGGTTTCTTCTCCATAATTGTGAATTAATTACATCAGGATCAGACAATAGAGTGTTGTATGCTCTATGGAAAAAGGACAAGGGGGATATTTCGGCAATGAATATGTATATACGTCTTTCAGAAATGAAACTTAAAACTATTATAAAGTTTATTGAAAGATTACCACGAGACTATATGGCGTGGGGATCTGGTTCACTTGCTAGAAGACTGGTTGCGACAACAAAATTTAAACCTAAGTATTTTATTGATCGAAACCAGAACCTTATGGGCTCAACTATTGGGGGTATCGCTACAATATCACCGCAAGAGGCTAAAGGATATATTATTCCGATCGTAGTTATGTCATACAGATATAAAGGTGAGATCTCAAAAATAGTACGGACAGAATATAAGAATAAAATATATTTACTACCTTAATAGAAATGGTGTCGATATTGATACCATATAGCATTAATTATTATGAATAAGAGCTATGTACGATCGCTATCTGTTACCATTATCACGGGGACACTAAATCCTGATATACGGATTTTTGAGAAATCTCTTCGATCAGTGAAAAGTCAAACTTCTACTTCTGTAATTCAACATCTGATATTAGATGGCGGTTCAAATAATGGGGCTTTGGAATTAGCTAAAAAATTCGGATGCGACGTGATGTCTTTCCCAAGGGTTCTGGAATCAAAAGCAAACAGGATTTTTTCTGGATTATCTCGTGTCAAAGGCGATTTACTTTTGCTATTGGAGTCCGATAATATTTTGACTAGCGACCACTGGATTCGTGATATGACGGTGCCATTTCGAGATCCGAAAATTTTTTGTACGTTTTCGGCATATAATGCCTATGAACCTGACTCCGATACATTGACGAAATATTTTGCCCTTCTTGGCTCGCCGGATCCTACGCTCTCGTATCTAGGTAAATCGGATAAAATCAGAATGGATCAAAAACGATACGATAAAGGGCAAATCCTTAAGCAAAATCCGAATTACTATGTGGTTCGATTCACGAAAGAGAACCAGCCAGTTATGGGAGATAACGGATTTATAATTCGGACATCCGTTTTACGAAAAGTAGTACGAAAAAATCAGTTGTTCTATCATACTGACGGGTACGCTGAATTGCTTCAAATGGGTTATGATACGGTAGGAGTAGTGAAAAACAGTATTATTCACGTTTCGCGGCCAAATATCATAGAGCAAGTAAAAAGGCGTGTGGATGTTAAAAAACATTTTACCGACGAAATGAAAGGTAAAAGAAAGTATCTTGTGTATGATCCTTTTTCCGACAAAGATAAGAGAAATTTACTGAAATATATTATTTTTAGTCTTACCATAATTCAACCGTTATATGTGAGTATTCGTGGCTATATAAAAATCCGAGAATTTGCATGGTTTCTGCATCCGCTCATGTGTTTCCTTATGGTTACCTTTTATGGTTATTCGGAAATACGAAAATATCTCCAAAAGAATTAATCAATGAAATAATCACATGTCGAGTAAAAAAAGAGTAAAAGACAAAACAAGGATATCCCGCATAGCGTTTGGTATCGTGTCAACGATCCTTCTTATAGTAGCTCTTGTGTCATTTGCCCTTTACGTCTCTCGATCTCATCAGTATCCCCAGTGGGACGAACATCATTATCTTTCATTGGCAGTTAATCTGTACGACCAGTTCCTTCATCCGACTTCGGTTTCGTGGGGGAACATCCTTACGGCTAGTGGATACCGGCAGCCGGTATACAGCATGGTCATCGCCCTTTTCCTTTTGATTTTCGGCACCACACATACCTACAAATTAGCATTACTTCTGAACGGTTTTTTTTACGTTGCGACGATTATAGGGACGTATGTAATAGCCAGGAGATACGTTTCTCAAAAGATATCGGTCCTTGCGGCAATAGTATTTGCGAGTTTAGGGAATGTGTTGTTTTATACTCACTACGCCTATACCGAAACAGCGGTTACGGCACTGTGTATTTGGTCTGTTGCATTCCTTTTGAACACGAGCGGGTTTTTGAAAACAAAACAGACCCTCATTGCCGCAATTTTTTTTACCCTCGCGGCACTTACACGGTGGGTCGGTCCGATATTTGTGTTGGGGCCGGCGCTTGCGGTTTTTATTGCAGCTGTTCATACAGCCGTAAGAATCAGGAAATCCAGAACGAAGATAGTATTGAATATCGTTGTATTTCTTATTATCGGTGTCGCTACGCCAATCCTTGTGTATTACATTCCGAATGCTCGCATATTTTTCGATGAGTACGTGAAGAACAATCAGACGTACGGAGCCCAGTGGGTTACTCTGTACCGTAGTCCCGATATGGCAAATACGTTATCGGCAAGATCCGTTATGTATTATTTCAACATTATGTCTCAGAATACGGTTTGGATTTTCGTTCCGTTTGCGGTTGGTGTTTTAATCGCACTATGGAAGTGGAAACGATATGCAGTACCTATTCTAGGTGTTGCAGTGCCATACATATTTTTTACCGGTTTGGCAGTATGGAAAGAAGATCGTTTCATCGTGCCGCTTTATCCGCATATGGCTTTATTAGCAGTATTGTCTCTTGCGAGTATTCGAAGTGTAAATCTTAAACGAATATTCGGGATAGGTATGTTGATAATCGCCGTTTGCAGTTATCTCGGTGCATTTTGGGCAATTGGCCCAATGGGAAAACAAGGGCTTAAAGATATAGTACTTCCGGAGTTTATTCATCACCCCAGAAGAATTTATCTGACGCCGATGGTGTGGCCGCCAAATAAAGAATTTGTTAACGCGGATGTCATAGTAACGACGGTCAAAAAAGAGTGGAAAGGTTCAAAAAAACCTATTGTTCTCAAGTTATTTACCTATGAGCCAATCGATAATGCATTACTGTCAATTTTAACTTACCAACAGCGTGACATAATGATCATAGAAACGGATGTACCAAAGGATGCAGAGTTATCCAAAAAGCTGGAATTACATCGCGCAGATTATGTATTAGATAAACAGCCGGGAGGGGTAGGTCAAGCGAGTATTGAAGCTGAGGGATATGATTACATGAGAAATATTTTTGTTCCAATTGATGGATCTACGATATCGATATATAAAAGCATACCATAAAGGGCAAACGTATGGACTATCAATCATTCTATTTACGCGTACAAAAAGATAAACGTGAGAAAGGTGGATATTATCCAGAGAAAATAACGTATATTTTATCGTCAATTGGGACCGGTAAACGTGTCTTGGACGTAGGGTGCAATGATGGATATATTGGCGGTTTGATATTGCGGAATCATAATGACGTATACGGAGTAGATATCGTTAAGGATAATATTAAAGTGGCCAAAAGAAGGAGTATTAAAATCAAATTTTTTGATATTACTAAAGATAAGTTTCCATACGAATCAGATTATTTCGACGTGATACTGCTTGGAGACATAATCGAGCATGTTTTTGATACTGACATGCTTCTTAGGAACTGTTATTACATTCTCAAGCCGGGTGGGTTTTTATTATTAACTACGCCAAACGTGGCTTCGTTGGGAAGAAGACTGATGTTATTATTCGGAATAAGTCCGTATTTAGAGTATTCACCTCATCATCCAACGAACAATCTTCCGTCAGTCGGTCATATACGCTATTATACGAAAGACGTTTTATATAGACAGTTGGCGATGAACAAATACAAAGATATAAAAATAATCGGTGATAAGATAAATTTCGGAATCTCCTCATGTTCAACGATTGCAAACTATATTCCGCAGTTCGCATCGAATTTGATGTGTAAAGCATATAAATAAACCGTGAAATTACTTAAAAGATACAAAGAAATTTTAATTCTATTGTTTTTTTCTTTTACTCCGCTTCTTTGGTTTAAAGGAAATACCATGCTCCTCGGGCATGACAGCGGATTTCGTTTGATACCGTGGAATCTTCTCAAGAACTATTTTTATTCACGGAGTCCTACTATTAACTTCGGCATGGACTGGTCAGTATATAAAGCCTTTTTGGTGACGCAATTTCCGGAAACCATATTAAGTTCAGTAACAGGGTCTGTTGTGTGGGGACAACACATTGCGCTGGTTCTCTGGTTTTTTATTATTGGTTTTGCCATGTGGCTGGGTATTTACCTCGTGTTTCCGGATAATAAATACCGTTTTCTTCGATTATGGTCTTCTCTTTTTGCCATGTATAATTTCTACATTTTACAAGGGTGGTTTATCGCGGAGCGGGCAAAATTTTCACTGTTTGCCGCACTGCCTATCGCCGTTGCACTTCTATATCGATCAATAATTCTCAAGAAAAATATTGTTACCCACTCACTTGTGTTTGGAATTCTTTATTTTCTTCTTAATGGTGGAGGGTCTCCACCATTATACGGAGCAACGTTCGTCGGACTAGCGTGTACATTTATTATTTTTTCTATCTCTGGAATCAGTGAGAGCGGTAGGGGAGTGTTGAAGCGATTATGTTTGATTGCATTAGGGTTTTCGTTTTGTTTCTTCATTCTGAATGCATACTGGATTATGCCTCAAATAGGGTTATATCTTGGTACCTACAGTCAAGCGGTAGGAGATTACGGGGGGATCGAAGGGCTCATTGCATGGGAACGGATGATTAGCAAAAATGCAAGCGTGATAAATCTTTTGCGTTTGCAGGGAATTCCCGATTGGTATGACAATATCTATCATCCCTTTGCGCATCAATTTTTTACGAACAATCTCTTGATAATTGCGAGTTTCCTTCCGGCAATTCTTGTATTCGTTGGTGGAATATTCTTGTTGTGTAAAAGAATAGCTGTTCGCGAGAGCAGGTATATTTTATCTCTCTACATTATTTTGTTCATAGGGTTGGTGCTTGCTGCAGGATCGCACCCCCCGTTTGGCGCGGTATATATTTGGGCGATGCGACATGTGCCGGGATTTGCGATATTCCGCTCGAGTTTCTATAAATTCGCACCGCTTGTGTGGGTCCCGATGATTATTCTTTCCGGTTTCATATTGAATGAAGTAGTGTATCGAATAAAAAATAGATTCGCGAAGGGCTTTGTCGCGGTTTGCTTGTTGACGGCCTTACTTTGCTACCACTATCCATTTTTTATATCGAATTTCTTTCAATTTTCCAAAAAATTTACGACGCGTGTCACCGTTCCTTCATACGTAACAGCTTCGGCAAACGTTATGAATAAAGCAGATCCCTATTCTGGAAATATTCTTCTTTACCCGCCGCTGGATCGGGGGTTTATTAATAAGCCCATCGACACATACAAGTGGGGTTTTTATAGTCTGGACATACTTCCAAGATCGATATCCACCATTCCGATTATCGCCAATGACGCCACCGGCCCAGGAGGTGAGTTGATTAACCGAGTTTACGAATCACTGGAGAGCCGAGATACGTATGCATTTTTCAATGTAGCAACTATACTTCGGATCCGTTCTATTTTAGTCCGCCGTGACATTCAGACATCTTCGTCCCAACCGATTCCTGATATTGCGCCAATCGCCGCGTCTTTTGGTTTAACGAAAATTTTTGACCAGGGGGAATGGCAATTATGGACATTACCGAGTCCATCTGTGCCTCCGCTTATCCAAGCGGTGAGTGCGGTAAATTTTTTCCGAGGTGATTTGTCGGTAAGCGGATCGGATATCATCGGCCAGGGTGATGCGCTGCCGGTTGTCGAAACAGGAAGCGGTACGAATCAGAAAATGATAAATTCTATAGCTAAGTCGATCATATATGGCTCGGAATGCTATTTTTGCAAAAAAGATGAATGGGATACGTATGTATTCGGTATCACATTACCCACGCCACGTATACTCCCTGGCTCAATTGCCTACCGATACGTGAGATGGAAAGAAGAGCGTGAAAGTGCAAAGGCAAAGAGTGATACCGAGCGCATTGATGTTCTCATAGCTCATGCGCAGACGCGGTTGGGTGAATATGTGGCACTGGGTGGTGCAAAAAATGCCGGACATTTGCAGTCGGCACAATTACAATATGAATCGGCGATGAATGAGGCGGTGAAGATTATGGAGGGCCTTGCCCCGCGGGAAAGAACGATATACGCGAACCGCATTTTGGCATACTTGCTCGCCCAACAAAGAGAATTACGTAAAGCACCGGATTTTGAGTCAAATTTTCAAACAATGATTGCCCGTGTTCAGCCTCGGGTGTGGATGGGGGATGGGCAACAAGAATACAGGTATGGGTTGACCGTAGATACTGCCTCTTACTACCAGCTACTCGTTTATGAGGTTGCCCCGCAGGTCCTGAAAGTAGACGGGTCATTGCTTACGAGTCCAAAAAATCTGTTTCTGGGAGCCGGCTATCATACGATAGAGTTCGCTGCTAGTGTGGATGAATTTTCTAAACCAGCGCCTTCTGTATTTGCTGTCCGAAAGCAGGAATTCCCACAATCCGATCCGCCGAACGTTACTTTCACCCAGAAGAATCCCGACTTGGTGGTAGTGCATATTGAAAACGCTCAACATCCATTTTTGTTACTCTATAACACAGGATTTGATTCTCGATGGAAATTGGGGGATAGCAAAGGGACACGAGAAGAAAACCGTCAGGTCAGGACAAACGGCTTTGCCAACGGTTGGATCATTGATAAACAAGGGACGTACGACGCGACTATCTATTATCAACCGCAGAATATTTTTTATTTAGGTGGCGTGATAACAATGTTTGGTCTTATGGGTGGTATTATCTACCTAACAAGGCGCAAAATTAAGAAGGCGGTTTGACGCATATGATATTTTTTTCTGCAGGCGACGCACCGTTTTTTTTTGATGAGCAAATACGGCAGCTTTCCTGGCTGCCGAGCGTATGGGACGCTGCCAATGGTTTCGGAACAAGTTGGATTCCCCGTTTGTGGATAGATTATCCATTCCGTCTTGTGGTGAAATTATTATCGCTTCTTGGATTCTCATGGTTTCTTATCGAAAAAATGTTTTGGATCGGAGTTTTTGTTCTGGCGGTATATTCGTCGTATCGATTAGTTAGACAATTCGTTGAGAGACCGATGTTCGCTGCGTTAGGATCCGTGGTTTACGCTACAAATACATATTTTCTCCTTCTTTTCGGCGGGGGACAGATGGGAGTTGCGTTGGCTTTTGCGTTTGCCCCGTTTGTGTTTTTGAAGTGTATGGAATTGATCGATACATCCGATGGTCAGACGTTTCGGAAATCTCTTCTTAACGGTTTGTCTATTGCGTTGTTAGTAGTTTTTGACCTTCGGTTGGCTTATCTTACGATCGTCAGTGCAGGATTATATTTTCTTTATCACTGGTATCTCCATAAAAAAACACATCCGCTCTCTTCTTTTGTGTCGACGTTTATTATTCCGGGTATTGTCGCGTTTCTTTTACACGCGTTTTGGACTTTGCCCGTTATTCTTTTTGGAGGAGTGGCACAGTCCCTCGGGGAACAATTCACTAGTCCCGGCATGCTCAAGTTTTTAAGTGTTGCTGATTTCTCTCACGCGCTTGCACTTCTTCATCCGAATTGGCCGGAAAACTTTTTCGGAAAAGTATATTTCCTTCAGCCGGAATTTTTAATTCTACCGATTCTTGCGTTTTCGTCATCTATTGTTTTTGAGAAGAAGGCTGTAAAAAGGGTGAACACGACACTCTTTTTCCTTTTTCTTGCGCTCGTCGGCGTCTTTCTAGCAAAGGGTGTCAACGGGCCATTTGGCGGTATATTCCAGTGGATGTTTGTTCACGTTCCGGGATTCGTTATGTTCCGGGATCCGGTAAAATTTTATCTGTATATAGCGATCGCATACTCCGTTCTTATATCGAGTACATTTCAAGAAATCGCTCAAAAAAGCCGATTGAAAAACGTAATTATATTTGCACTATTTATTGTTTTGTGGTGCTTCACTCTGCGTCCGGTGTTTTTGAGACAGATGACCGGTAACTTTCGGCCACTCACGCTAAACGAGGAGTACGTTCGTTTGAAAGATATGCTTCTTGCCGATTCCTCCCCTTCGCGAACATTGTGGATTCCCGAGCGAGAGAAATTTGGGTTTGCTTCCGACGTTCACCCCGCGCTAACGTCGGACCAACTGTTTAAAAGCGCATCGCTTGCCGCTGTTATAGATATAACCAAAAAGTCGGAATTTATGAAACGTTTGGCCGAGGCGGGGGTTAGTTATGTCATCGTGCCAACTGATTTAGAAAAACGTTTTTTTTTGAACGATTACCAGTTCGCCTCCAGGGAGCGCGATGCACTCATCCAAGCGCTGGGTAAAACATCTTTGAAACGAGATAATCGTTTTTCTCATGTCCTTGTTTTTAAGAACGATCAGTTTGCTATGCGCGCTCAAATTCCGCTGATCGTTGGTAAACAACAGAAAGTAGCAAATATCGGTCTTATAATCAGTATTGCTACGCTCGTCGGTGCAACAGGATTGAGAATTGTATCGAGACGGCGAAACTAATATGCAACAGATTCTTCATTTCTTTATTCTCGCCGTTTACCTCGTTTCGCTATTTTTCTTGGGTTCGATCGTCGTACGAAAGTGGTTTGTAGGGTTGCCCAGGCTTCTTATGATAATTGGGGAGATGATTGTTGGTATTGGTATCGGTGTGCCGATAACCTATTTTTTATCATGTATCATGACATTCACCGGTGAACCCATTCTGTGGGCAACGATTTTGTTTATTGGTGTATCCATCGCTGTTGGGCGTCTTGTGAAAGTTAAAAGAAAAGCATCAGGCTCGCCGTTGACCATAAGCGATATGCTAATTGTTTTATTTTCTTTTATTTTCGGTTCGTGGTTGATGATGAAAACATTTCGAGCAGGTGGAGGTGGACAATTGTTTGTAGGCAGTAATAACGTATTTGATTTCGCACATGCGCTGGGTATTATTCGTTCATTTTCTTGGGGGAATAATATTCCGCTTTCCTCGCCGTTTGAATCCGGATTGCCGTTTTTTTATCACTTCTTTTTCTATTTTTTTGTAGCTCTCTGGGAATATTTCGGTGTACCGATCGTTTGGGCCATGAATATTCTCAGCATTCTGTCATTCGCATCGCTTTTGGTTATGGTTTATTTCTTGCCTCAAGTGCTTATGAAACAGGGGAAATTGGTGGGATGGGTTGCGGTTTTATTAACTATTACCCACAGCACACTGACGTTTTGGTATCTCATTTTTCAAAAGGGCTTCAATACCTCATTTGTTCATACCATTTGGAGATTGCCGACGTATCCGTTCGCCGGTCCATTTGACGGATCGGTCATTTCGATATTTATGACGCTTAACAACTACGTCAATCAGCGGCATCTGGCCTTCGGGATCGCGCTCGGGCTATTTTTAATTATGTGTCTTATAAAATTATTTGACGATAAACAGCTTACGAAGGTTAAGAGCTCTGTATTAGGCGTAGTTACTGGTTGCATGTTTTTTTGGAATATTCCTATTAGTGCGATTGTGGGGGCAATTATTGTATTTTTTATGCTTTTCAAACGTCGCTTGTCAGAAGCGGTTGCATTTTCTGTTAGCGCGCTTATTGTGGTGGGAATATTTCTTGCGCCGTTTATTCCTGGATGGAAAAGTGTTTGGTCACTCATTTTGGTAGTACAAGGTGTACAAATAGGAGACGTAGCTGGTCGCATACCGGAGTGGAACATATTTCAATACTGGTGGGCAAATCTTGGGATATTGCCAGTTGTCGCACTTTTGGGGTGGCTGGTGATTCCCAAAGACAGAAGGAGAACCATGTTGCCTTTTCTTCTTTTATTTATCGGATTGTGTTTTTTTGCCGCGTACGGGAAGCGCGGATTTGATCAGAAATTTCTATCATTTCTCATCATTCCCATAAACATACTTGCCGCTACGGCTGGCATATGGTTATGGAAACAAAAGAGTGTGATGGTAAAATTTGTGAGCATTATTATAGTATTTGTCCTTACGATTTCAGGATTTGTTGATCTTTTTGCAATAAAAAATGAATTTGCATTTCCATTGGTTGAAGGCGATATGGTGCCGGTTATCTCGTGGATCGGCACAAATACTCCAAAGAATGCAGTTTTCGTTTCCTATCGCGACATGATAGATCCGATTGTTTTTGCGGGACGCAAGAATTTTTTCGGTTTTTTCGGAAATCTAGGTTGGAACGTGAGATCAGAGCCTGTTGGACGGATATATCGGGGTGACGTAGGATTAGCGAGAGCCAGTGATATATCTTACGTTCTTATTCCGAAATGGAAAAAAAGTGATTTTCCGTATATCGTAAACGAACAGTTTTTTCGATCTCATTTTGCCACAGCATTTGAGTCGGAGCGGTATGTCATTTTTCGCACGAAGTAGGTGTGCTACAATAAACCAAATGACAGGCAAATCGACAACAAAACCAGTGAGCGTTGTGACGGGAGGCGCCGGATTTATCGGATCCAATCTCTGTGAAGCACTTCTTGGCAGAGGTCACGTTGTCTTTTGTGTTGACAATCTTATAACTGGAACGGAAAAAAATATAGAACAGTTGAAAAAAAATCCTGATTTTACCTTTATTCGTTGGGATGTCGCCAAAGATATGCCAGTGCTATCTCGTGTTGACTACGTTTTTCATTTGGCCTCTCCCGCATCGGTTCCGGATTACCAAAAATACGACGAAGAAACCGCACTTGTGAATTCCATCGGTACGAGAAATCTGCTGTTATTTGCAAAAGCGTATCATGCTAAGTTTCTTTTTACGTCCACATCGGAAGTGTATGGGGATCCTAAAGAGCATCCGCAGAAAGAGACGTATTGGGGAAACGTTAATCCGAATGGAATACGGGCCTGTTATGATGAATCCAAACGTTTTGGAGAGATGATCACCCTACTGTACGGGCGAAAACACGGGGTCAATGGTCGAATAGTCCGAATATTTAATACCTACGGAGCCCATATGAGAAAAGATGACGGGAGAGTCATTTCTAACTTTATTAACCAAGCCCTTGAAGGGAAGCCGATAACCGTATATGGGGATGGTAAACAAACACGCTCATTTTGTTACGTATCCGACATGGTTCGTGGCATCATCGCAATGATGTTTTCCGAAAAAACAGAAGGGGCGGTCGTGAATCTTGGGAATCCTGAAGAATATACCATGCTCGATCTTGCCAGAAAAATTAAATTGATGACGGCAACGAAATCTGAAATAGTATTTACCAAGTTGCCGATCGACGATCCGTCGCGCCGCCGGCCGGATATAACAAAAGCACATGACCTAGTCGGGTGGAATCCTGTTGTTTCGGTTGATGAGGGTCTGAAAAAAACAATTGAATATTATAAATTAATAAGCAATAATAAATAAGCAATGAAAATTCAGGATATCGGATTTTGTATTATTCTGGCAATATTATTAACTCTTCGAAAAGAGCGGTGGTTTGTGTATGCGGGATTGATGAGTCTTACGATCGCAATTCCATTGTTTGCCAAATGGGTGTTTTTTTCCGCGGAACGACTCACGTGGTATGCAGCCGCTTTTTTCACGATAGCGGTACTGTCGCTACTATTTACAAGGAGGCAAACCGTATGAGATTTTTGGTTACCGGTGGAGCTGGGTACATAGGATCTATCACCAATTGGTTGCTTCGATCAAAAAATCACGAGACAGTTATCTTTGACAATATGGTTAACGGTCATAAAGAGGCGGTTGGAGATACCAAGCTTATCATTGGCGATTTGCGCAGTAAAGCGGATATTGCCAGCGTATTTGAAAAAGAACAATTCGATGCCGTTATACACTTTGCTGCACTTGCGCTTGCCGGTGAGTCAATGCAGAAACCCTTTGAGTATTTTCATAATAATATTGACGGCGGACTCAATCTTCTTGAGGCAATGCGAGCGCATAATTGTAAAACAATCATTTTTTCCTCAACATGTGCAGTGAACGGATTTCCGAAAAAACTTCCGGTCACCGAAGAATCGCCAATTGCGCCCGCATCCGTGTACGGCGCCTCAAAGCGGAATTTTGAGGAAATTCTTGAATGGTACGAGAAAGTATACGGCATACGATGCGCTCGCCTCAGATACTTTAATGCATGTGGGGCGTTACCCGATGGGACACTTGGAGAGGATCATACACCGGAAACGCATATTATCCCTGTTGCGATTAAAGCATTAGTCGCTGGTGAACCATTTCGTGTGTTTGGGAACGACTATCACTCACCCGATGGTACGTGTATTCGTGACTATATCCACGTTCTTGATCTTGCCGACGCGCATCTGAAGGCGGCAGAATACATTGCCAAAAATAATATGTCGCTTACCGTGAATTTGGGTGTAGGAAAAGGATATTCGAACATGGAAATTCTGAAAGCGGTAGAGGCGGTCACCGGCAAAAAATTAAAGATAGAATACACAAAACGCCGTTGGGGCGATCCGGACGCCATTTACGCAGATAACACGAAGGCCAAACAGCTTCTCGGATGGCAGCCGAAATACGTCGAACTAACCTCGATCATAGAAACCGCCTGGGCGTGGCACCAAAAGCACCCCAAGGGATATTAATTTCTTCGAAGCCTCAAAATACGCTATACTTACATCATGCGGATCGGGATTGATATCAGCCAGATCGTATATGAAGGAACAGGGGTAGGCAATTATGTTCGGCGATTGGTCAGTGAACTCGTTAACCTGGATAAAACCAATTCATACGTTCTCTTCGGAGCATCACTTCGCCAACAAGGAAAATTGCTTTCATATTATCGATCACTTCACTGTGATTCGTCGCGCGTAAGACTTTGTGTATTGCCGATTCCACCGACTCTTTTGGATTTGCTATGGAATATACTTCATGTATTGTCGATTGAGCGATTTATTGGACACGTTGATGTATTCTGGAGTAGTGATTGGACGCAGCCTCCTTTGCATCATGCACGAGGAATTACCACCATTCATGATGTAAGTATTTTTCGCTATCCCAAAAGCTTCAGTAACACAATTATCAACGTACAGAAACGCAGATTGGAGCAGGCGAAAAAAGAATGCGATGCGTTTTTGTGTGATTCTCTCGTGACGAAGCAGGACGTCATAGATTTCCTGCATATAGAGGCTAAAAAGCTGCATGTTGTATATCCAGGTTTTTCATAGTCTATGATTATTGCTGTTGACGGGTATGAGGCAAACGTACGAAACAGAGTGGGCATTGGCCGGTATGCGTATGAGATATTGGTTCACATGTATTCGCTTTTATACCGTCAGAGAAATCCGGAACATAGGATACGAGTATATTTAACAAGCAAACCTCTTCGGGATATGCCGCCAGAAACATTTTGGTGGAAATATTATGTGCGTGGTCCATCTATTCTCTGGACATTCATAGGGTTGCCGTTGGCCCTCGCGACCGATAAACCGAAGGCGGCAGTCGTATTTTCTCCGACGCATTACGTACCGAGGTTTATTTCCATGCCAAGGGTTATGTCTATCATGGATACGTCTTATCTCTTGTTTCCAAACATGTTTAAAAAGAAAGATTTATTTCAGTTAGTACATTGGACGAAATATTCTGTAGTAAAATCCCAGAAGATATGCACGATTAGCCAGTACAGTAAAAATGCTATAATGAGAGCATACGGATTGCCCGAAAACAAGGTGATAGTGACATATCCGGGACTATCTATGCTTCCAAGAAAAGATAAACTGACCGATACGGATTTCATACATAAATATCAATTGAGCAAGCACTTTATTCTGTCTGTTGGTACTATTCAGCCGAGAAAAAATTACAGTAGGCTTATCGAAGCATTTTCTCAATTTCTATTAACAAATAGACAGAAATTCGGAGAAATTCAGCTTGTCATTATTGGGAAAAAGGGATGGTTATACGAGAAGATACTTGAAGCACCGAGGCGATACGGTGTTGAGGAAAAAGTAAAATTTCTTGATTTTGTGCCGGACAACGAATTGCCGGTTTTTTATAAACACGCGCTCTGTTTTGCTCTCCCCAGCCTTTATGAAGGGTTCGGTCTTCCTGTTCTTGAGGCGATGGCATACGGGTGTCCGGTGGTGGTGAGTAATGTATCCAGTCTTCCCGAGATAGCCCGGAAGGCGGGCATTTACGTTGATCCCAAAAGCGTGACGAGTATAACAAAAGGATTACTCGCAGCAGTAAGGCAACGCAATCTTTTGCAAGGAAAATACCGTAAAAAAGAAGGGTTAAACCAAGTGAGAAAATTTACATGGGAACGAGCCGCTCGGGAAACCCTGCAAGTTCTTGAAGAAGTTGGAAAAGGAAAGACATGAGATTTTTTATCGATTTTTGGGTGTATTTAGCGACGCTTACAGGATTCATACCAAGCCATACGGTGCGTCTTTTTTTGTATCGGCATATGTTCCGCATAAAAATAGGACGAAATTCTTCGATCCATTGGCTTGCGAGATTCAATTTACCTTCTGGCATAGAGATTGGTCATAATACGATTATCGGAAATGATGCGTTTTTGGACGGGAGATTCTACCGTACGTGGGTAGGATCGGAAAATAAATTTTTTCAATATCTGCGAGATTTTATAAATCCTAGGGAACGACCCTTGACAATTGGGAACAACGTATCGATCGCGGGAGAGGTACGAATGTATACGATGCAGCACGACGTTGATGATCCGCAGTTCAAAGAGGTCGGCGCTCCTGTCGTTATTGATGATTATGTCGTAATAGGAACTCGCGTGACAATACTTCCCGGTGTGCATATTGGAAAAGGAGCGGTCATCGCATCCGGTGCGGTGGTTACAGAAGATATTCCACCATATACGGTCGTTGGGGGAGTACCAGCAAAATTTATTCGTAATCGTTCTAAGGATTTACGCTACACGCTTAAATTTGCCCGCCTGTTTCAATAATCATTCATGGATGTTTCAATCGTCATTGTCAACTTTAACACAAAAGTACTCCTTGATCGTTGTCTTCGATCGATAATAGATTCACTCAGAACTTCAAAATTTACCTATGAAATTATTGTTGTCGACAATGGTTCGACAGATGGGTCTAGGGAATTATTGAATAAAAAATATCCTCGAGTAATTAAAATATTCAATAATACAAATATTGGCTTTGGTAAGGCGAATAACATTGGGATTCATAAAGCGAAAAGTGAGTCTATTCTCCTCCTAAATTCTGATATTAAAGTGACGGAAAACGCGATAGAAAAACTCTATATGTTTGCGAAACAACATACACGAGCGTTCGTGGGGGGTAAGTTATTCAACGAAGATATGACACCTCAACCTTCCTGCGGACCTCAATTTTCTCTGATAAACGTTTTTATCATGTTATTCCTCAAGGGGGATACCATAGGAATTACACGGAGTTCTCCGGATAGCGTGTTGTCGGTTAGTTGGGTATCTGGGGCGTGTGTAATTGCGACAAAAGCTGCATTTATAGACATAGGGCTATTTGATGAAAGCATATTTATGTATATGGAGGAAATCGATTTACTTTACCGGGCTAGGCAAAAAGGGTATACTATAATTTTCTATCCTGAAGCAAAGTTCATTCATACGGGAGCTGCCAGCAGTGGCAGCAGTAGAAAACCAGTGATCAACATTTATCGTGGGCTTCGCTATTTTTATCGTAAGCATCGATCTATAATAGAAATATGGATGCTTGAAATATTGCTTCGGACAAAAGCATATATTGCAATAGGTATTGGTGCTCTTACCCGTAATCATGACTTAGTATCTACGTATGAACAGGCTCTTAGATTGGATTACTAAACGGTTTGAACTCATCTGTCTCATCTTCTTTTTGGCATTTATTCCGCTATATCCGAAGTTGCCTCTTGTTCATGTGATCCGCACGTGGGTATATGTACGGGCAGAAGATATTTTCGCAGCGGTAGCCATTGGGATATTCGTACTCATGCAAATCCGGACAAAACGTTTACCACGCTCGTGGCTAACGTGGCCTATTATTTTCTATTGGGGCGCAGGGCTCATAACACTCATCATAAGCATTTTGTTTATCGGTCCCCATCTGCGAGATTTTTTTCCACATTTGGCTGTACTTCATTACCTTCGGCGCATTGAATACATGATGTTTTTCTTTTTAGCGTACAGTGCTATCACGAAAAACAAATCATCGCTTCGGATTATCATCTGGGTTTTGGCGTGTACTGCTGGGCTCGTTTTCCTTTATGGACTTGGGCAAAAATTTTTGGGCTTTCCAGCATATTTAACGATGAACGAGGAGTTCGCCAAAGGAATCCCCCTGCGTCTTCCGCCAACGGCGCGCATCCCCTCCACGTTTGGCGGACATTACGATCTTGCCGCCTTTCTCGTTTTGATGCTGCCAATTTTTGGTAGTTTAATATTTGGAGTGAAGCACATATGGCAAAAGATCGCCTTTTTGGTTGTCGCCGTAGCATCTCTTGTATTGTTGCTTTTTACTGCTTCGCGCGTATCGTTTGGTGTATACCTCATAGCAACGAGTTGTATGTTATTTATGCAAAAAAAGCGACTTCTCATCGTCCCCGTCATTATCGGAAGTATTGTTCTTCTTAACTTCGTAAGCGGGGCGTCCGAGCGTTTCTACAAAACATTTCGGTTTAGCAACGTTATCGTGGATTTGTCTTCTGGCAAACCAATCGGGACGCTTGATTCATTAGAAGGAACAAAAGCGTTGCTGGAAAACTCTCAGTCGCCAGCCATAGAGAATCTGCCTCATGGGAGTGAATTCTTGAATGTCCCCCAAGCGAATGGCGGAAAACAAGTAAAAACCGTGGAAATAGTCAGTAATAAAGATCTTGCGACTGGTTCAGGGGAGATCGCGACAATTTCAGGAAGTTTTCTCATCCAAAAAGCGTTGGTATACGACATATCGCTAACC
>CAZOTW010000001.1:85246-87267 GCA_964582845.1 uncultured Gammaproteobacteria bacterium | reverse complement strand
ACCATAAGGATATTGTCAGAACAACAATATTGTCAATGTTTTGAGATAGCTTCTAACCAACGATAAACCTTGAGAAAGGTAATACGTTGGAAGTATGGTTTTGCTAAACGCACTTGACCAAAGCCCAGCAACCATGAACAGAAGGAGCCATCGATATTTTCCAAGGTGCATATGAGGTGATTGTATCAGGTTTTAATTACACGGCCCATCTCTGTGTCCTTGGTGAGTAATTTGCTCATTTATTGACAACAATGAGATAATATGAACATATGAATGCAATAGATTTAACAATACCATTATCTAAATATAAATCAGGGTGGGTTGCAGTTAATGAAGACAAAAAAGAGATAGTTGCACACGCAAAAACATTTTCGGAAATAACCCAGAAGGTTAAAAAACTGAAAAATATTGTTTTAATACCTGCAAGTGATAATTATTTTGGTTTTATAACCAACGTGAATGGTTAAAATCCCTTATACAATTCCAAGCCCAGGAGTCTATAAACCATGGGTTCCAGTTCGTCTTGGTAATACTAAATCTCATAAAGTAATGCCAGTTCCCGTTAATGCTTTAATCGATTCTGGTGCAGATGTTTGTTTCGCAGCGTCATATTTAGCGGATTGGTTGAAAATTCAGCTTGATAAGAAAAATGTGCGTGAGTTTACCGCTGCAAATAATAAAAGATTCGAAGCATGCAAAGCATCTGTAAAAATCTTTGTTGCTGGCAAAAATTATGTTTGCTCTTTTTATTTTGCTGATTCACTTCCACCACAAACACCATTAATTCTGGGTCAACACGGATTTTTCGATAATAATATAGTCAAATTTGATTTAAGGAATAGAGAAATAGAGATTAGTTAATTAATAACTTTACTCTTCTTCCTCCACTCCCATGGCGACTTTGGTTTGGGTGTTGCCGGATTTGACGGCTTTCCAGATGTCATCCGAAAGTTCTTTGGCGAGTTTCGTATGTTCTTTGAAATAGAGTTTGCAGGCTTCTTTCCCTTGTCCGATCATGGTAGCCCCATGTTTGATGAACGCGCCGGATTTCGTTAAGATTCCAAACTCCAAAGCAACGTCGATGAGTCCGCCTTCTTTCGAAACCCCATCATGCATGACGTCGAATTCCGCCACGCGAAAAGGCGGAGACACTTTATTTTTCACCACACGAACCCGGTGTTTGCTGCCGATTACTTTGTCTCCGTCTTTGAGGCTCTCTATTTTTCTTGAGTCCATTCGGATGCTCGAGTAAAACTTCAGTGCCATGCCACCCGTGGTCGTTTCCGGGCTTCCGAACATGACACCGATTTTTTGACGCAATTGATTGGTAAAAACAACAACTGCCTTAGATTTGGATATGACAGCGGTTAATTTCCGTAGGGCCTGTGACATAAGCCTGGCTTGTACGCCCATCATGCTGTCTCCCATTTCTCCTTCTATTTCCGCCCTTGGAACCAACGCAGCAACGGAATCTATAACGATAATATCTACTCCACCGCTTCGAATGAGCGTTTCCGCAATTTCAAGCGCCTGTTCGCCGGTATCCGGTTGAGAAATAAGAAGATCGTCCAGTTTTACTCCAAGAACTTCTGCCCATTGAGGATCCAGTGCATGTTCGGCGTCGATAAATGCAGCAGTCCCACCAGCTTTTTGTGCTTCAGCAATCGTTGATAAGCAGACCGTTGTTTTTCCGGATGCCTCCGGTCCATAAATTTCTACTATTCTTCCACGGGGAAGTCCGCCGACACCAAGCGCCAAATCAAGTGCCAATATGCCTGTCGGGATCACGTCAATCGCCATCCGGTTTTGTGCCTTTTCTCCTAATTTCATGATGGACCCTTTGCCGTACTGTTTTTCAATCTGTTCCATGGCAAGCTGGATCGCTTGAAGTTTTGCATCTATGACCATATGTCCTCCTTAATTAAGGGTAAATGTTATGTGGCAGGAAGTCTGCGTACCATTCTTGCATACGAAATGGTAAAATACAAGAGTTTCCGATATATTGTTCATTTGGATATTTG
>CAZOTW010000001.1:76984-85146 GCA_964582845.1 uncultured Gammaproteobacteria bacterium | reverse complement strand
TTTATTTGTTTATTTGTTTATTTGTTTATTTGTTTATTTGTTTATTTGTTTATTTGTTTATTTTTTAACCCGGGGTATGGCGCAATTGGCTAGCGCATTCGCATGGGGTGCGAACGGTTGGCAGTTCAAGTCTGCCTACCCCGACCAGAAACGAATTCGAAGGTGGCAAATTTTGATCGGCTCGCGCGGTGCGGGCGCGCGAGACGGCTGCGAAGCTCTGGCGAAACTCGGCAGTGAGCCGCCGATCACATAAAAAAATTCGAGTCAGCGCATTTTACAAAAAAATGCCTCGAGAACGCATAGAACCACTATCGTTAGATAGTAACTGGATTCCTTCAAACATAAAAGTACTTGAGGCCGTACTTCCTCAGGATTTTCTTATTACCGAAGAACAACTTCAACGATATGACCGATTTTTATACGCATTTGGTACAGTCGAACCAAGAGCTGCAACGTTACTTCTTGCTGTTTCAGATGAACCGCAGGAGCCCAAAGAGACTCGTCTTAAACTAAAGCAAATTCTATCACCTAACACCTGGATTCCTGGACACTTAGCTATTACTAAATATTTTACAGAATCTTTATATCCAACTGGACTGGTGGACGGAGATGGCATTGATTTTTGGCTCACACGGGAAGGAAGACTTGGGCAGCTGGCTGTAACTATTCCCCTCTATTACACACTTAATCATAAAGTACCTGCATCGTCCATTTTTGGTTTTAATGCTTCACAATCGGACAATCGTTCTCCTATAAACCGTTCTGCAATTCTCATGGCTTTATATCAACAACCTTCCTATGAAGCCGAACTTATTCGAATTACAGGTATGAATAAAGGCACCGTCAAAAATCAACTACACACATTGAGTGATTTGGATATGGTGGATCACAGTTTTGCTGATATGGAGGCGAAAGGTTGGGGTATTTATGAACGGATCGGCGACGAAACACTCATTCAGCATCAACCGACTCGGAACCGTTTACGCCGAAATATAGTGGAATTTTTCAGAAAAAATGAACGAGGGAATGCACTGAGTATCGCCCAAGCTTTAGAACGAACGGATGGTGCTGATGTGGTAATTGTATTGTCAGAACTAGTAGAAGCCGGATTCCTTGCCCGCAGTCTATGGCATGGTGGAGTACAGCAATCAGCATCACTTATCACTGAAAGCGGTAAAGAATTTGTAGAAACGGTTATTATTCCTTTGCTTAAATTAAGTGCTCTCAGTCCGGAAGCCTTAGCAGTTGCCAAGCGGCTTAAAACCAATCTTATTGGTGATCCTGGTCTCGTATCTCAGGTGATAACAAACTATAGAGATAATTCACCGAGAATACCGCGTGAGGAGACTATACGGAAGATTATTGACTATATCCGTGAACATGGACCTACCCGCTATGAACAATTCGCCGAGATTTTTGGCGTACGCGCAGAACCAATTATTACCTTTCTTGCTCAAGAAGGAAGATTGATCAAGCAGAGAATAAGAAAAGCCGTTTTTTATAAATTTCCTGGTTCTCCTGAACCGATATATAAACAAGAGGATATACTTATTGAGTACGACAAACCGGAAAACCTTCTACCACCCACCTGTTATCCGAAAGAATACTATCTTGCTCAGCTTGAGACAGAAAGCTTTTGGCAACGGGTGTTATCAGATTTAGAACATATAGAACCTCAAACAGTTACTGAACGGGACTTTTTTTATTATTACAGTCCAGCTAATCCTGATTGGCCAAATTCTAATAATTATCTTATCGGTATTTATACAAGTTACATATTAGCGTTAAAAAAATCCGGCATCCGCTACCCCTATAGCTATCTACGAGAATATAACCTCACTGAAAACGCTCCTGAACTAAGTGAGGTAATTACTCAAGTAAAAGCAAAAATAAAAGAAAAATTAATACCGACTCCCGATCAAAGAAATTGGCAAGATTATATTGAAGAACTTCACACAGAAGCTTTCTGGCAGCAGTTGACTGAAAATATGCGTGTTGCACCAGATGGAATTAGTTTGTCTCAATTCCTGCTTCATTTTTCACCCACTTCCCCGAAAAATCTTTCGGCAACATTTATGAATGGAGTATACCGGAATCTTTATTTCGCGCTCACATTACATACGGGACATGCTGCAACTTTTTTTAAAAATTTCGAGCTAAGCCTACCTTTCACTCCAGAACTACTACAAAAGGTTGCGGAGACAAAACAGCTTATGCAAGAAAAATTCTCATTTAAGAGGCCCAGACGATCAGCGTTATTTTGGATTGAAACGCTTGATGATCCCAATTTTTGGCAGGAGTTTGCAGCTGATATTGAACGCTTTCATGGCCAAGTCACTTTTGGCTCTTTTTTATATCATTATGATGAAGGGAATATAGATGGTAAACTTCGTCAAAAAATAGATGGAAAGCCTTATTTAGGTAAGTATTATTCATTATTTAATGCAGCTGGCAACCACTTACCGTTATTTTTAAATGTCTCGGAACTTACCCAGTTTGAGGAGCCACTAATTCAAAGTGTGACTCAAGTACTCAAGCGTGTTGTATACCAAAAAGCGCCTGGAAGAATTCGAGAGTTGTTCTTAGTGACGTGGCCAAAAGATTTTGGCCCAATTGAAAGTACGTTGACCTACTTACGAGGAATTCCCCACGATGCAACTGAAATGGAAAAAGATTGGTTGGTTCATCAACAGGCGCTTTTGCAGAAGGAATCCATTGTTATTTGGGACGACGATATAACCATAGACGATATTCCTGACGGATTTTTACAACGACTTCTGAACCATCCAATTCTTACTAAAGAAACACAAATAGAATTAGCCAAGCTTGTTGAAAAAGCCAATCGAGCAAAATTTGCCATGGAAGTATTAGAAGATACATTATCTGACAAAGTCCGACACGTGATTGAAGAAGGACAAACAGCGAGCGATCAGCTTATCCTTTCAAATCAAAGATTTATTATTTTTATCATGAAGAAATATAGTAAACGCGGAGTCCCATTTTGGGACTTATTCAATACCGGGAATATCGCACTTTTAAAAGCGCTTAGGCAATATGACTGGCGCAGAGGTACTAATTTTTCTGTCTATGCTTCATTTTGGATTCAAAATGAATTTGACGAAGCATTTGCGAAACAAGGTGAGGCAAATCCTCATCCACAACATACGCTAGAAAATTTTCGGCGAGTCGAAGCTGCAATCAGACTATTAAAACGTGAGGGTAAACGGTCAACGCTTTCGGCAATTTCACAGATGACTAATATATCGGTCGACACTATACGTTCAATTCAAGAACAAATGCGTCCTGTACGCTCTCTGCAAGAACCATTGCATGACGATTCTGATGCTACATTAGAAGATGTAGTCGCGGATGCAACAACACAACCTCCTGAGCAACAAATTATACACGGAGAGCTTATGACGTTAATCAAGCAGTGTTTACGAAGTAATGTTATTACCCGAACTCAAGCAGAAATTTTGCGCTTGCGTATGGGTTTTGGTTCACGAAAACCACATTCTCTTAAAGAGATTGGAAGAAAATTTCAATTAAAACGGTCTCAAGTAGAGGAACTGCTCGATCAGGCTTTATTACAGATTAGAGAATCTTCATTTGGTGATGATTTAGAGGAGTATTTAGAACTGTAAAGTCAGGGAAATTCACTTCAAGGCAATCACCCATGGCAAAATTCCCGTTGCAAAACTCCGATATGAGTATTGCACAAAGAAAGAAATCAAGAACGAGATCAACTTATCCGTCTAATTTAGCAAACTCACCTTCATAATGATATTCCTAATAAAATACCGTATCCACCTTTTCCAGAGTCCTCGATATGCCATGAATTACCGCTCCGAGTTGTCCGTACAGGCCGCTGCCATCCGCTGCTGTTCCGGGTGGGTGTGTTGATACGGAATCAAGAAAAACAGCTTTGTGTTATTATTAGTCCGTCAATGCTCGCTGGGGGCGAGATCCGCCAGCAGGCGGATGGCGCGCGAAAAAAATATGCGGAGGCGCGGCGTCTGCCGCGCCGACGCAGAAGGTTAAGAATTTTTGAAAGAGGTTCAAACTTTTTCGTAAATCTCGACCAAAATAATTAGTCGTCTACTCCTACACTATGAAATCTTCCGTTGAGATAGGATTAGTGGTTGCGATGAAAGAAGAAGCAGACATTTTAGCTACTGCTATCGGATTAACACAGCATAAAACGGAAAAAGGCAACTATTTGACCTATACAAATACTCAAGGCAATATTGTTATGCTGACTCCCGGCTTAGACGGGCATTTTCAGTGTTTTGGCAGACCGGTTTCTCGCGTCGGAAAAATATCCGCCGGAGTAATCACGACATTGTTAATAGAGCATTTCCACCCAGGCTGCATCATAAACGCAGGAACAGCGGGTGGAATAAAGTCAGCAGGCATGAAGATAGGAGATATCGTTATTGCAGATTATGTATCCAGCCATGATATTCATATCCCAATAGTCGGTTACAGCGAATACGGAAAACGAAAATTGCCTATCGCGCATCTTAAAAAACTCAAATTCTTGTCACATCCTCACAAAATTGGATTAGTGAGTAGTGGAGAATCTTTTGCTACATCTTCTGAGGAATGGAAGATTGTGAAACAAAACAATGCTCTTATAAAGGAAATGGAAGCGGCAGGAATTTTACACACTATGGAGGTATTAGATTCAATGATGCCTGTCTATGTGATCAAATCTGTCACAGATATAATTGACGAAGATATACACACGCTAACTTCTTCTGAGGAATTCTCTAAAAATTTTACTTCTGCTATGAAAAGGTTATCATTCATAATTAAAGAGATAGTAGATAACAAACATAAAATTCTCTCGGTATAACTTTTTACTATAACTCAACTGATAATGGATAACCCTTATTACGAAAAACTTGTAAACGCCTCACTTCGATATGTTTCTTATCGGCCTCGGAGCGAAAAAGAACTCACTGATTTTCTTACGAAAAAGCTAGTCCTGTGGAAGGTGTCCGGCGGCGTACTTATAGAAAAAGTGGTTGAACGCATGCGTGAGCTTGGATATGTGGACGATCGGGCCTTTGCACGGTGGTGGGTGGATCAGCGAAGCACGTTTAAGCCTAAAGGGGCACGTCTGATCTCGCTAGAGCTCGCCAGAAAGGGTATTTCGAAGGAGACCCTAGAGGAGGCCCTTCAGGGGAATGCGGTGGGTCAGGGGGCATTTGATGAGCTCAAAATTGCTCAAAAGGCTATTTTGAAAAAGGTTGCCACATGGGCACAATTACCCACTATTGAACAAAAAAGGAAAATGTATACATTTTTAGCTCAACGTGGGTTTTCGTATGACGTGATCGAAAAAATCATTGACGACGTAGTCAAAAAAGAATAAAATACGTGCCATAGTTGGATTAACCTGGAGTAAAAGCAAATCTGTAGGATTATGTCGCATTCAGAAATATCACCGTTTTCTCCTACATTGAGAGCCGCTTAATAACCGCGGTTTTTTGCTGTTGTTCTCCCGGGAATCTGACTTCTTAACGGGTAATTTAATAAATAACCCGCCTAAATTTAGCACTCGGCTTTTCATCCCGATCAAATCGGGAACGCCTCGTGCTGCATTTGAGCGGCGGGTCTAAGAGCTGCTAGTCCCGACAAAAGTCGGAAAGCATCTCTAAGAAAGGAATCTATGTTGGATGTATTAAAAACATTATCTGATTTAGTAAAGACAAAAAAAGGCAAGACTACTAGACCCTTGTTCCCCAAAGTAAAAGGACCGGTGGGTCCCACACCTCAAATGAAAGCGCCAAGTGTTCAACCGGAACCCAAACAGGCTGGGCCCGTAGTTTCCGTTGATACGGAAGCCGTGGTGAAAATAGCGGAAGCAAAAGCAAAAGAACTTGTTGTGGAAGCCAAAGATGAGGCGTTTAAAATCCGACGCGAAGCAGAAGACGAAGTCCGACGAAAATTAGAAGTCATTGATCGACGTGAAGGAGCGCTCGATGAGCGAGATAAGCGGCTTAAGTATCTTGAAGACGAAACCCAAAAACATGTCAGTGACATTGAACGCATTAAACAGGAGCAGATTTCCAAATTAGAAAAAGTAGCGCACATGACGCGTGATGAAGCTAAACAACTCATCATGGCAGCGATGCAGGATAAGCTACGGGAAGATATCGCTCGAGATATCAAAGAGGCACAAAACAAAGCCGAAGAAGAAGCAGACAGTAAGGCAAAAGAGATACTAGTTGAAGCGATGCGTCATGGTGCCACGGAGTACGTTGCTGAATTTACTGTTTCCGTTATCAAGATTACCGATGAGGACATGAAGGGGCGCATTATCGGGAAAGAGGGCCGAAATATTCGCTCATTTGAAGCCGCAACCGGAGTCGATGTGGATCTAGATGAAGAAGGGGTCATTCGTTTGTCTTGTTTTGATCCAGTTCGAAGGGAAGTCGCACGCATTGCTCTTGAGCGGCTTCTTCGTGACGGCCGCGTGCAACCCGGCAGAATAGAAGAGATCATCGAACAGGTTCGTAAAGAGCTTGACCGCATCATGTTTGAAGAAGGGCAAAAATTGTGCCATGCCGTCGGTGTGTATAACTTGCCCGCGCCATTGGTAGCACATTTAGGCAAATTTAAATATCGATTTTCCTATGGACAAAGTATGATTGCCCATACGCTTGAGGAGACAAAAATAGGAATTGCCCTTGCTCATGAAGTTGGCGCTGATGTCAACACAGTGAGACTCGGGTGTCTTCTGCATGACATCGGGAAAGTCATCATGGACAAAGAGGGCAGTCACGTGGATTTAGGCGTCGAGCTTCTTCGAAAGTACGGGATGCCGCAAAAAGTCATCGATTGCGTAGCCCAGCATCATGAGGATACAGCGTTTACTTCCATTGAATCCATGCTTGTGTATATTGCTGATGCAATATCTGGAAGTAGGCCAGGTGCCCGGTATGAAAATCACGAGGACTATATCAAGCGCCTGAGTGATCTAGAAGCAATAGCAAAAGCACACAAGGGGGTTAGTGAGTCATTTGCGTTTCAAGCGGGACGCGAACTTCGTGTGATTGTCGATCCCGGAAATGTTGATGATGCGGCAGCAACCATTATGGCGCAGGATATTAAAAAGGAAGTGGAAGAGAAACTTACCTATCCCGGTCAAATAAAAATTACCGTAATTAGAGAACTTCGTGCTAGCGAAGTCGCTAAATAAAACTTTTTTGCATGATCATAGCAAACCATTCGAAGATTTTATTTATCTCCGGATGATTCTATCAATCTGAAAAAATTGATATATTGACAGAACCATCTAAATTATCTACATTGCCTCGTAGATCTCGATAGGACGGGATACAAAAAAAATTAGCTTGCTCTATTCCTCTGCCCAAAGAGTCCTGCCTCCGACCGAAGTCAATCTCAGTTTGGCTTCGTCGCGAACCGTTACTGAGGAGCGAGAACCCTCGTTCGCTTAAAACCTAGAGGGGCGAAGGGAGGTGAAATAAAATTTATGACAAAAGCAGATCTCGTTGAAGTTGTTGCTAAAAAGGCAAGTCTTACTGCTAAAGCATCACGCGAGGCAGTTGCAGCAGTTTTTGGCGCAATTACTGATGCGTTGAAAAAGGGTGACAAAGTGGTTGTTACAGGGTTTGGTACATTTATGGTCCGATCCAGAAAGTCACGAACGGGCCGCAACCCACAAACCGGCGCACCTATAAATATCCCAGCTCGCAAGACGCCAGGATTTACAGCTGGTAAAGCGCTGAAAAAAGTTGTCCGTTAGTTATTTTGGACACCAACATAGGAGTCCCGATAAGACATCGGGATTCCTTGTTTGGTACACTATGACGTGATAGTTGTCTCCGTATCACACCTCACAAAATATTATCGAATCCACGACACAATATACCTCTCAAATCGAGTTGATTTATTTGCACTATCGTGTACACTAAAATTATGCCGGTCAAAAAGAAAAAAATAACGAAATCAACAATTCCTACTCTTGAGACGGAAGCGGCTACCCCTGAAGCAAAACCGCAGATGACCCAAGTGGTTGAAGTGGTTGAGGACGAAACGCCTCCGATGCCTCAAGCACCCGCGGCTCCTGTCGGGCCACCGGGATCGGTTGAGCCTCCTGCCCGTCACCCAACCGGCCCTGGCCGATCTGG
>CAZOTW010000001.1:65757-76974 GCA_964582845.1 uncultured Gammaproteobacteria bacterium | reverse complement strand
CCCTGTCAAATCGTCTTTTGAAAGTGCACCGGTGGAAAAACCAGAAAACCCACCCCTTGAAGATACTGTACAAAAACCTGTTGCGCCAACCATTCCGAGCGAATTTACACCCCCAGCTCAAGTGCCGGCCAATCAGCCATATGTTGAAGGAAATACTAGTGAAACAGATGAAAAACGTAAAGAAGAGGTAGTGGGTGAGTTGTTTCAGCCGAAAGAGGCGGAGGTTATGCCGGAAATTTCGATGCATTCTCAAAAATCTTCAAGACCGATTATCTTATGGGCAATCATTACTCTTGTTGCCGCGCTCGTTGTGGGTGGAGGTATTTTCGTTATGAAAAACGGGCAAACACTTCACCTGCCATCTATAGTTGCTGTGCCGACGCCAACTCCCACTAAAACACCGACTCCTACTCCCTCGCCTACACCGACCATATCAGATCTTAAAAAGGATTCGTTGAATATTCAGGTCCTCAATGGGGGAGGTACGCCAGGAGCCGCGACAAAAATGAAACAGTTGCTGGAGAGCAAAGGATATACGGTGGGTGCAACAGGAAATACAGACACGTATACGTATGATCAAACAATCATTTCCGTGAAGTCGTCTAAGCAAGCATATCTCCAGCTTCTTGAAAGCGATCTTACGAGTTCATACACACTGGGAACATCCTCTGCTGATCTTGCCGATGATGTTTCGTACGATGCCCGCGTGATAGTTGGAAAGTAACGGTATATAATTCCCCTTGATGAAGTACAAAGCTCTCATTTTAGATTTGGATGATACGACAGTCGTCCATGGATTAAAAAGCCTCCCTAGTAAGCGTGTAAGCGAGGCAATTGCAAAGGCGAAAGAACGCATTCATGTGTGTGTTGCAACTGCCAGGCCGAAAAAAGAAGCATTGCCTATTTTTGAACATTTGGAGCTCTCTGGTCTGTGCATCATTAACAACGGCACGCAGATTTATGATCCAGTGAAACGGACTATCATCTATGAGAAAGTATTAGATGTTGCAGTTGTTCCCGCCATTTACGAGCGGTGTAAAAGAAGGGGCATTGAGGCGCTGGTATATGATGGTGTTAAAGATGTTCCGTATCGTCAAGGTAATATGCCCAAAGAGGTGTTGAGTGTCTATATGCCTCAGGTTCCAAAAGACCAAGTTGAAGATTTATTCAAGGAATTAAGTATGCTCCCGGGAGTACAAGTGCACAAATTGATGGCGTGGGACAAGACATACCTGGCGCTGGATGTCACCCATAAAGAAGTATCAAAACTCCACGGGATTATAGAAGTTGCGCGAATCCTGAAGATTGGGACAGAGGAAATAATTGGTGTTGGTGATGGGTACAACGACTTTCCACTTCTTCTGGCTTGTGGGCTAAAGATTGCCATGGGCAATGCCGTGCCGGAGCTGAAGGCGATTGCCGACTTTATCGCCCCCAGCGTCGATGATGACGGTGTAGCAACGGTGATAGAAAAGTTTGTATTATCAAAATAATAGGCTAGAATATATCTCATAAATATATTGGGGACGTCATTCTGGCAAGCGATTCGCAGAGCGTGCGTCCAGAATCCGTTTTTGTTTTTATCAAGAGACTCTGGACAAGCCAGAGTGACGATATATGAGATAGCTTCTAGTAATTGTATGATCAGAAAAATTACAAAACAAGACATCAGATGGATTAAAGAAAAATTTGTTGAACGGTGGGATAGTGATTATGTTGTGAGTTTAGGGAAAATTCATAAGCCAGAGGAGCTTGATGGTTTCATAGCATTAACCGAAAATAATAAAACGGGGCTCGTTACGTTTCAGGTAATAGGGAGAGAATTAGAGATAACAAGTATGGATAGTTTTGACGAACATAAAGGTATTGGTCGAGACCTAATCACAGCTGTTATTGATTATGCAAAAATGAACAACCTTCATAGAATATGGCTGACGACGACAAACGATAATTTTCGGGCTATGAAATTTTATCAAAAAGCCGGACTGGTCATAGTAAAAGTTCATCGAAACGCTTTAGAAAGAGCCCGTCAGATTAAACCATCGATCCCACTTATTGGAGACGACGGTATTCCCCTAAGAGACGAGATAGAATTCGAAATGATTCTGTAGAATCTGGTACAATTGGGCCACATGAAGTACCACATTGTCACGTTTGGCTGCGCCCTCCTGCGCTCAAATTCGTCCCGTGGGCTATGGGAAACCACGTGGAGTATCCCACTGTGGCGACCACGCGGACGAATGTTCGCTTCGGCGGACTCCGCTAGCTATCTATTGAATAGGCTTATTTGTTTAGAATATAGACTATGAAATACTTCATTGTTACTTTTGGCTGCGCGGCTAATGAGGCGGATAGCGAACGGATTGCCTCGTATTACCAAGCACGAGGATTTACAAAGGCCAAATCGATTCACGTTGCCGACGACGTCGTTATCAATACCTGTATGATCCGTCAGAAAGCGGAAGATCGCGTGTACGGGCTTGTCCACAATCTCACGAAAGAAAAACAAAATGGACGAAAAGTAAAAATTGTGGTAACCGGTTGTATGGTGGGTTTGTCTGCACGGGAGAAAACCGGGAAGATGCTCTCACTTCTGAAGAAAAAAATGCCCGCTGTTGATGAGTTTTTGCCCATTGAGGAAGTAGGGTTTGATCATGCACCAGTGAGGACCGATAAGAGACATGCATTGGTTCCCATAAGTAACGGGTGTAATAATTTTTGTACGTTTTGCGTGGTGCCGTTTACGCGCGGAAGAGAGGTGAGCAGACCGATTAAAGATATTCTTTCGGAATGTAAAGCATTAGCTAAGAGCGGGTATACACAGATTACACTTATCGGACAAAATGTTAATTCGTATGGAGCAGATATCATCAAAAGTCAAATCCGCCAGCTGGCGGAAAAAGTCATAAGTTCTAAAGTAACCTATGTAAAGCATTTAGGGCGATTACGGATTCCGACGCTGTTTCCTCAATTATTGGAAGAAATTAGTAGGATTAAAGGATTGGAGTGCATCGATTTTATCTCCAGTAACCCGTGGGATTTTTCTGATGATCTTGTTTCCACTATCGCCGAAAACAGCAATATCTCACGCCGCATTCATTTGCCGGTTCAATCGGGGGATAATGAAATTCTCAAAAAGATGAATCGATGGTATACACGAGAAGAATATATGAATCTTGTAGAGCGATTGCGAGCCCGTGTCCGTGGAGTTACCATTTCGACAGATATCATTGTCGGGTTTTGTGGTGAAACAAACGAGCAATTTGAACATACGGTCGATCTAGCTAAGAAGGTTGGATTTTCCAAAGCATATGTTGCGATGTATTCAGATCGTCCAATGACCGCAGCGCATAAGGCATATAGAGATGATGTGCCATATAAAGAAAAGAAACGACGATGGAGCATCCTTGAGGAATTAATTAATAAAACCAATCTTCGAGCTGGCACGTATCAATAATTCAACCATTATAATTTACAACGTGGTAATATGTTAACACATTAATATGCAGCGACTCCTTATCATTTGTGGACCAACGGCTACGGGGAAAACAGCGCTTGCGGTACGATTGGCAAAACAGTTCGGTGGAGCACTTATATCGGCAGATTCCCGGCAGGTATATCGCGGAATGGACGTTGGGACAGGGAAAGACCTTCAGGGTAAATTCAAAATTCAAAAGTCAAAAGTCAAAATTCGATACCACAACAAAACGTACACACTTTTTGCATACGATATTTGCGGAGTGCCGTTGTGGATGTATGACGTCGTAGATCCCAATGAAGATTTTAGCGTTGCACAGTATCAAGCCCTCGCGCGAAGGGTGATAGATGGAATTGTCAATCGGGGGAAATTACCGATTGTCGTCGGAGGGACAGGGTTATATATTCAATCGCTTGTTCAATCGATTGATACCGCGAATATTCCGCCAAACGCCAGACTGCGAAGTCGATTATCAAAGCTTACGAACGAGCGGCTTCAGGAAAAATTACAAAAACTGGCACCCGACGTTTGGTTGCAATTAAATAACTCTGACCAGAATAATCCGCGTCGGTTGGTGAGAAAGATCGAAATCGCAAGCCAGAAACATCAATCTCGGCAAAAGGAAACTGCCGGGTACGACGCGCTGGTGATCGGACTCACCGCACCAAACGAATTATTGTACAGCAAGGTTGATGAGCGTGTTGATAAGCGAGTGAAAGAGGGGATACTCCATGAAATATCTTCGTTACTCGATAAAGGATACACATGGGATATGCCTTCTATGAGCGCTCTCGGCTACAAAGAATGGAAGCCATATTTTAGCAGCCCGACCTGCGATAAAGAGGGATTAGCCCAAGATATTATTCAGCAATGGAAATTCGATGAACATGCCTATGCGAGACGTCAGATGACATGGTTTAAAAAACAATCGAATGTTGTGTGGTTTGATATAACAAAACGAGGATTTGTGAAAGATGTAGCGCGTCATATCGCAGCATGGTATACTGGATTACAATGAATACAAAGATAGAAATATCCATAAAAACCATCCTTTTTACCGTCGCGCTCCTTGTGGGTTTTTGGTTGGTTATCCAAATCCGCGACATATTATTTTTACTGTTCATCGCTTTTCTTCTCATGACGGCCATCTATCCGTTGGTAGTGTTTCTAGAGCGGTTTCGGATTCCCCGTGCGATTGGGATACTTCTGGTGTATATCGTTGTTATCGGTTTTTTCGGCCTGTCACTGGTGAGTGCGGTTCCTGCCCTCATTGCGCAGTCAACGAAACTCACCCAGGTACTTCCGACGGTGGTAACGAAAATTCTGCCGTACTGGAATATAGATTTTACCGTACTGACCCAGCAGGTGGCACCACTCGGTGAAAATCTTTTGAGGGTCACGTTTGGCATATTTTCCAATATTGCTTCTATTGTGACGATACTGGTATTTACGTTTTATTTTTTACTCGAACGGCGTCATGCTGAGGCGATATTAAAAGAAATAATTGGCGATGTAGCGGCAAAACAATCAATGGATTTACTGCGGGTTATCGAGTGTCGTTTGGGATCATGGGTGAGGGGAGAATTGTTGCTGATGACTTCGGTAACTATATTATCATATATCGGACTTACGATTCTTCGCGTGGATTTCGCTTTGCCTCTTGCCATTTTAGCCGGACTTTTAGAGCTCGTACCAATGATAGGGCCCACCATATCTGCAATACCTGCTGTATTAGTCGCTTTAGCTATGTCACCATTTTTGGCGTTATGCGTTATCGCGCTCTATTTTATTGTGCAGCAGGTAGAGAATAACCTATTGGTCCCCGCGATAATGAAAAAAAGCGTAGGATTTTCGCCAATTATTACCATCGTGTCGCTTTTAATTGGCGGGCGGTTGGCAGGGATAGTTGGTGCGATACTTTCCGTACCCGTCGTATTGGTATTACAGGTGGTGGTCAGTACATTTATGAAGAAAACAATAGAAACTCCAGAAAAAATTCGTACGAAAAATCCCTCAAAGGCTTGAGGGAATTTTAGTGTACATTGGAATCTCGTAAGCCAGATTCTGTTTTCCCTAAAAATTTCTATGGCGCAAAGCGCCAGGCATATAATGCCTGCAGAAATTTTCAGGGTAAATCCTCATTTCTCTAATGTCGAGCTGAGCTCGACTAAACCCCGCTTAGCGGGGTGCCCGTAAACTTGGATTCGTTCCCTTTCGGGACCACTGAATGCATAGTGTCGTCGTCCCGCAAAGCGGGACTTCGCGAATGCTTCGCCGGTTGCAGCGGGTGGGATTGCCGTGCCCTCCGTAGTCCCGCGTAGCGGGACGAAGGAGGGACTCGTTTCACGCACCTTCCTTAGCCGTCAGGCTGTAGGACGATGATCGTCTCTGTGGCTCTCTCAACCTGTTGATTCAGGCTTCGTTCCCAATTCCTTTCGGAACCGGGACACCTGGCGTTACCGCATCCCGCTTGCGCGGGATCCCCAACATTCTGCTGTCTGGACTTTCCTCCCCCTCCGCTCCTCACTTCGTTCGGAGCTTCGGGGGACACAGTCCCTTTTTGCGGGTGCCGTGCCCTCCATAGCTGTTTGCGAAGCAAAGAGCGAAGGAGGCGAGGATTCGGATTCCAATGTACCCTATAATTATACACTAACTATGCAACCACTGTAAACATTGCGTACGACGATTACGCACGATAGCTTTATACGATGATAGTTATCCTTTATAGTGTAGGTATATGCTCGCGAAGATTCTCTCGGGTGCGGTGGTGGGGCTTGAAGCCATGCCCGTAACGGTTGAAGTGGATATCGCTTCTCAGGGATTACCTTACCGGACAAGGCAATCGAGGAGAGTAAAGAGCGCGTGCGCGCAGCCATAAAAAATAGTGGGGCGGAATTTCCCGCCAAGCGTATCACGGTGAATTTAGCACCGGCTGATTTACCGAAAGTAGGACCCGCATATGATTTGCCTATTGCCTTAGGGATATTAGTGGCCTCAGAGCAATTGGTGCTTACCGATAGCGAGGCGCTCTATGTTGGTGAACTCTCCCTGGACGGTAGCCTTCGTCACACCAATGGAATATTATCTCTTGCGATGTTAACGAAAACGTATGATGCCAATCATATGTACGTTCCGGCAATTGATGCGCCGGAGGCGTCTATTATTCAAGGGATAAAAATTTATCCCGTTTTTTCACTTCTTACGCTTTTTCATCATCTCAAAGGAACAGAACCGATTCTTCCGCAAAAACATATGCCATTTGAGGCAAAACAAGAACGGGGGCAATTTGACTTTGATATGGCTGACGTGCAGGGGCAAGAACAGGTGAAGCGGGCTCTCGAGATAGCAGCTGCCGGAGGACATAACCTTTTTCTCCATGGCCCTCCGGGAGCCGGAAAGACGATGCTCGCGCGTACTCTCCCTTCTATTCTTCCACGGCTTACCGAGAACGAAGCGCTTGAGGTAACAAAGATTTATTCGGTTACCGGGAATTTGCCATTGGGTACGTCCGTAATGCGTCATCGGCCGTTTCGTGCGCCCCATCATACGACATCGCGTATAGGTCTTATCGGCGGCGGCGCGCATCCTATACCCGGAGAAATATCCTTGGCTCATCGTGGTGTCCTTTTTTTGGACGAACTCCCTGAATTCCCGAGGCACGTTCTTGAGGCACTTCGTCAGCCCATGGAAGATGGCATCGTCAGTATTTCCCGTGCTGCAGGCACTATGACATACCCAGCAAAATTTATGCTCGTTGGGGCTGCCAATCCATGTCCCTGTGGAAATTATGGATCAGAGACAAAACGTTGTACGTGTCTACCGGGCACCGTCATGCGTTATCAAAAACGCATTTCTGGCCCTTTGTTAGATAGAATTGATTTACATGTTCATGTGCCGGCGGTTCAAGTGGATAAGCTTACACAATCTATTGACGTTTCTCGGGTGGAGTCTTCTTCTTTGGTTCAAAAACGAATACAGAAAGCCCGAGAGTTTCAACTCAAAAGATTTTCTAAGCTTGGTCTCACGTGTAACGCAGAGATGTCGACAAAAGTCGTTAAAGAAGTCTGTGCAGTGTCGCCCGATGTTATGGCGTTTTTTAAGCAGGCAGTGACACGACTCAATCTTTCCGCACGCAGCTACTATCGTATATTGAAAGTAAGTAGAACAATTGCTGATATAGCCCAAGAGGAAGAAATTCAATTGATGTACGTGGCAGAAGCGCTACAGTATAGGCCGAATGAAGAGACATAACTATCTAAAACCCCGTTCTAAGACGGGGTTTTAGATTTTTTTCGAACTTCGAAAAAGGGCAGTCCCTCGACTTCGCTCGGGATTAGCCACCGATTTTATACATGCCGGTGCCGCATACTGGGCATTTGCCTTTCATAGCGGGTTTGCCGTTTTTCATAGTGACCTTCACGGCATTTGGATCTTCGCGCTTGGCACGACATTTGACGCAATACATACTTGCCATAATTATATATTCACCTCCTCTCTAAACATACATAATCGTTGAATCGCTTTCTATTGCACAATTGATTTGGCCCAGAGCAGAAGCTCAACTGAAACTGCGATAATTGAAAGAATCACGGTTTTAGCAAGATCTTTTTTGATAGCTACCAGCTGAGCGGTAGAAGCAGGATCGATAGCAACTTTGCTTGTTTGTACGGGCTGAGGATGAAATTGAAATGTATGAGAAGGGGTAGCTGGTGCTAAGCCGGATTTTGTTTCAGAATGGATAGCGATAGGGGTAGAAGCCATTTTTCTCCGGATGTCGGCAGCTATTTTTTCTCGTTTTGTCTTTTTCGGCATATTTAGCCTCGTGGCCTCGAGCGTAGCATAGAAAAGTTAGCCTTGTCAATGTTTTACTAGAATATATCTCATAAATATATTAGAGACGTCATTCTGGCAAGCGATTCGTAGAGCGCGTCCAGAATCTGTTTTTTGTTTTTATTAAGAGACTCTGGACAAGCCAGAGTGACGATATATGAGATGGCTTCTAGTCTCATGTGATATTATTGACAGATTTTTGTCGACTTTTTCATTGTCGACTTTTTCATCATATTGTTGACAACAAATTCCTGGGATCGTAAGATGATGGATACGAATGGTGTTCAATGGGAAATCAATTACTTATCATCGTTGTGGTACTTTTAGGCATGTGGATGGGAGTGGTAACGGTATTTTTATTTCGGATGATTGGGCATTATAATAAACTAACAAAGGGAATAACAAATCGAGGACTCAAAGAGATTCTAGAACAAGTACTGCAAAATCAAAAAGGATTATCGGAATATACAAAGCAATTAGAACAAGAGCTTAACGGTCTTACGGTTGATGGACGACTGCATATTCAGCGGATAGGGATTGTCCGATTCAATCCGTTTTCCGATACAGGGGGGAGTCAAAGTTTTACTTTGGCGTTTCTTGATGGGAACGAAAATGGACTCGTGATGACATCGCTTTATGCGCGAACGGGAAACCGTTGGTACGTAAAAGAAATTCGCACAGGAAAAGGAAAAGAGTTAGAATTATCAAAAGAAGAGCAAGCCGCTATCAAGCGCGCGCGGCTATTAACTGATAAACATTTATGACCAAACAACAGTATATAACTACAGGTGTTATAGGACTTGCACTATATCTCATTGCAACCGGTTTATCTTTTGCGGGATTCAGTTATTTTAACCGAGCAAAGGCGGCTCCGGTAAGCAACGCTGCCACTTCGGGGACAGGTAAGCAGGGTCATTTTATCATCGATCCTTCTATTCCTCGTACAGAGCCATGCCCCCTCAATGGAAAACTCTATACGAAACAGGAACGGGATGTGTGGGTGAAACGGCGACCGCTCGCTGTCATGGTAGAAAACCATGCAGACGCTCGTCCGGTGTCAGGAGTGTCATTTGCCGATGTGGTTTATGAATCGGTTGCGGAGGGGGGAATTACCAGATTTATGGGCGTTTTTTACTGCGGGATCGCTGGGGGAAACGTTAACTTTGCGCCGGTAAGAAGCGCACGAACATTTTTTCTTCCGTGGGTGCTTGAGTATGATGCTCTATACAATCACGTAGGTGGCGCAGGAGTATGCAGTGATCCGACAGTGGATAATCGTGCGAAGGCGCTGTGCCAGATTGAACAATACAAGATTAAAGATATGGATCAATTCGGAATCTCGTTTCCGACCTGCTATCGCAATTACGATCGACTAGATCACCCTGTCGACACAGAACACACCATGAGCTGCATTTCGGATAAATTGATAGCACTTGCAGCGCAGCGCGGATGGACAAATGTTGATGCGACCGGTGTGTCGTGGGATAAAAATTTCGTTCCGTGGAAATTCAAAGACGACGCCAAAGCGTCTGATCGGGGAGCATCATTTTCTGCAAGCTTTGCGGCGTGGAAAGGGTACGAAAAGGAGTACGGTGTTCGCTGGGATTACGACAGCGCGAGTAACACATACAAACGATTCGATGGTGGTACTCCCGCGATAGACTTGGAAACGAAAGAGCAGTTGATAGCCCACGTAGTAGTTATCTTATTTGCAAAGGAGACAGGACCGGTTGATGATCATGCCCATCTTTTGTATGCCAATATTGGGAAAGGTGACGCGTTGGTATTACAAGATGGAAAAGTAGTTAAGGCTACTTGGAAGAAACTCGATAAGTCTGCTCGTACGGTATTTTATGATCTGGCGGGTAAAGAAATTAGTTTCAATCGCGGTGAGATATGGATTGAACAATTGCCGACCGGTACATCGGTAAAATATTAATTTTATCCTTTTTCCTGCCCTGGAAGGGAACGCTCTATGATGCTTGAAGACATAATTATCTCCAGGGTACGCGTAAAAATCTTGACCCTTTTTTTTACCCATCCTGGGACTATTTTCCACGTGCGCGATATGGTGCGCAAGGTTGATGAAGAGATTAATGCAGTCCGGAGAGAACTTGCCCACATGGAAAAAGCCGGGATGGTTTCCAAAGAGCAGCGCGCCAACAGACTTTTTTACTCATTCAGAAAAGATTATCCGTTGTACTATGAACTCCTCGAGCTTGTGGGGAAAACATCGGGATTAGGGGCTGATATACTGAAGCAAAAAGCAAAGCTTGGGAAATTGAAGTTTGTAATGGTTTCCGGGCGATACCTACGGGGATCGACAAAAAAATCAGTAACAGACGTTGATGTGTTGGTGGTAGGGAATGTCGTTTTACCTGAACTTTCGCAAATTATTAAAGCAGAAGAGGTGAGGCGCGATCGTGAGATTAATTATACGGTCATGACCGAAGAAGAATTTTTATTTCGAAAAAGCAGAAGAGATCCGTTCGTATTATCGATCCTTGAGGGGTCGCGAGTTATGATTGTCGGAGACGAAGAAGAGATGGTCAGTTGATCTCGTGTATTCATGATACAATATCTTCTATGTTTAAGTCACCGAGAAGAGTATTTTTCCTTCTTATCCTGTTAACCTTTTTTCTCGTCGTTATCGACTTACCGGAGAAATATCGATTGAAGTTTCAGGTAGGTTCTTTCAAGGTTGATCGGGTCATAAACCCTCTCAAAATAGATATTCACATACTCGGACTCAATTATACGAAGGAATTTAAAACACATTTAGGTCTAGATCTTTCGGGGGGTACGCATCTGGCCCTTGAAGCAAACATGAAAGATATTAAATCGGATGATCGTGTTTCAGCGCTTGATTCAGCGACTCAGGTTATAGAGCGGCGGGTGAATTTATTTGG
>CAZOTW010000001.1:51229-65747 GCA_964582845.1 uncultured Gammaproteobacteria bacterium | reverse complement strand
TGTTTCTGAGCCTATTGTTCAATCCGCCAGATCGCAAGATTCATATCGGATTATCGTTGAGTTACCGGGTGTTACCGATGTAAACCAGGCAATCGCCCTCATCGGTCAGACGGCTCAACTTGAATTTAGGGAATTTACCAATATTCGTGATGCGACTGGAGCAGCGTTTGTCATACCGACTCTTGAAAATACAAAATCAGTAGGCATCACAGGAAAAGATCTTACTCGTGCAACAATGGACTTTAGCTCTCAGACTGGCGAACCGGAAGTGAGTTTGGAGTTCAATAACGCTGGTGCACAAAAATTTGCAGAGGTTACGAAAAGACTTGTGGGAAAGCAGCTTGCGATTTTTCTGGATGAATTTCCGGTAACGTGGCCTCGGGTAAATACGGAAATTGCCGATGGAAGAGCGGCAATTACAGGTAGTTTTACGCAAGAGGGAGCCAAAACGCTCGCGCTCCAGCTCAATGCAGGTGCGCTCCCGGTACCTGTAACTATCGTTGAAAATCGTACAGTTGGAGCAACACTAGGACAGGAGTCGGTGATGAAAAGTATGAAAGCCGGAGCAATAGGGCTTGTCATAGTCGCACTATTTATGATTGCAAAATATGGATGGCTTGGGCTTATGGCAGACATGGCGCTTATTCTCTACGGGCTATTAAATTTTGCGTTATATCGTTTTATCCCCGTGACATTGACGCTGCCTGGAATTGCCGGGTTTATCTTATCCATTGGTATGGCCGTGGATAGTAATATTTTGATTTTTGAACGGTTTGGCGAAGAAAAGCGATTGGGGAAACCGTGGCGGGTGGCGATGGAATTGGGATTTGGGCGTGCATGGGACAGTATACGTGATGCAAATCTTACGACGCTTATTACCTGTGGCATACTGTTCAATCCAGGAAACTGGCAACTCTTGCCGAATTCTGGTCTCGTACGGGGATTTGCTATTACGCTTTTTATTGGGGTGCTTACGAGTTTATTTACAGGAATTGTCGTAACAAGAACGCTTATTCGCGTACTCTATCGGGAGAAATAATATGATACGATTTTCTAAATATCTTTGGTTGTATTTTTTCATTTCCGCCCTCGCGTTAATCCCTGGGATGTACGCTCTTGCGCGATTCGGACTTCGCCCCGCGGTTGATTTTACCGGCGGGACGCTTCTTGAAATAAAGTTTAAAAAAGAAATGCCCCAGGCGACAGTTGAAAAAGTTTTACAAAAGGAGAAAATGACGGCAACGAGTATTCAAAAATCAGCAGCGTATAGCTACATCCTGCGGCTTAAGCCGGAGTATAGTGAAAAAGTTACCCAATTGATGGCAAGTTTTGGAACAGCCGCATCAGAAGTTCCTGATGTCATTCAGAATGAAACCGTGGGGCCGGTTTTAGGAAAAGAATTACTCACCAAAACATTCACCGGTGCCATAGTTGCGATTTTCGCAATCCTTGCCTATGTTGCCTATGCCTTTAAAAATATAAAATTCGGTGTTTCGGCAATTCTTGCACTTATCCACGATTTGCTTGTCGTACTGGGAGTATTTGCCTTACTGGGACATTTCCTGAAAGTCGAGGTAGATACACTTTTTGTGACGGCATTTTTGACGACGATGAGTTTTTCCGTGCATGACACTATTGTAGTTTTTGACAGAATTCGGGAAATGCTTAAACGCGGAGAGCGATTGCCGTTTGATGCACTTTGTGATCGTGCGCTTACGGAAACGGTCGGAAGGTCGCTTGCAAATTCATTAACGATTATTTTTATGCTTCTTGCATTGGTTCTTATGGGCGGTAGTTCGATCAGGTGGTTTGTTTTTGCGCTCCTGGTGGGGACGATCTCAGGAACGTATTCGTCGGATTTTGTTGCTACGCCGATCCTCATCCTCTGGGACAGATGGGAAAAGAGGAAAGTCAAAGCAGTTTAGAAGTTTAGAAGCTTAGAGGGTTAGATGCTTAGTTGTTTTTTAAGTTCTCGGAGTTTTTCAAGTAAAGCGTCGCGGTCATTTGGAAGTATCCCTTTTTCAATATCCGCAAATAGTTTGTCGAGCGTTTCCCCAACAATCGGACCTGGTTTACAATTGAATTCTTTCATCACGTCATAGCCGTTTACTTTCAGATCGCTGACGGTGAATGGTTGCTTTTGTACTTGGGCTAATCGTTTTTTAAAAAGTTCTAATCTCCAGGAAGTTTCTCTCGCTCCTCCTCCAAGCCGATCGCCGATACGAAGCGCAAGCATATCATCGAGATTCTCTTTTCCTGTGTGACGGATAAACCGACGAAGTGCGCTGTCGGTTTGACGTTCATCGACAGTAAATTGGTGCCACCGGATGAGGGTGACGATTTTATCAATTTGCTTATTTGAAAGTTTGAGTCGATAGGCGATGTTCTTCGCAATTTTCGTGCTTACTACCTCATGATTATAAAACGTAATAACTCCAGTATCATCTTTGTGAAACGTTTGTATTTTGCCGATATCGTGAAGAAGGGTAGCTAAACGCACGATTGGATCTGGCGATGGACAGTGTTTGAGCGCCATAACAGAATGCGTACCCACATCATAGATATGATGCCGCTTTGGACTTTTTTGGGGTACGCCGAATGCCGGTTCGAATTCCGGTAACACACACGCGAGTATTCCGGTATTTTTGAGGAGAAGAATTCCGTCGGCAGCATAAGACGACGCTAAGAGTTTGAGAAGTTCGTCACGAATCCGTTCCATGGAGATTTGGTTAAGAAGTTTGACGTCCGCTTTAATTGCCCTAGACGTTTCGGGGTCTATCATAAATCCGAGCTCTGAGGCGATCCGGACTGCCCGCATCATCCGTAATGCATCTTCGCCAAACCGTTCTTTCGGATTCCCGACCGTCCGAATGAGTTTTGCTTCCAGGTCCTTCTGTCCGCCAAATGGGTCAATAATGGCTGTTCCGTCAAATGCTATCGCATTGATAGTAAAATCGCGTCGGGACAAATCCTCATCCAGCGTTTTGCCCCAGGAAATAGTATCGGGGTGTCGGTGATCAGAGTATCCCTGTTCGCTTCGATACGTCGTGACCTCATAGACATCAACTACCTCGTTGGGATCTTTCCCGCGGATTTTAATTCCGACGGTGCCGAATTGATTATCGTAAAAGCTATCCGGGAAAAGTGCGAGTATCTGTTCTGGTATTGCGTTTGTGGTGAAGTCCCATCCCTTGGTAGGTCTATCCATCAAAAGATCGCGGACTGATCCTCCTACCGCGTAAATATCGTAATTATGTAAATGGAATGTATCGACAATATCTTGGGCTGATTTTGGGAGCTTTATCATAGCTGCCCCTATGATATCATATGAACCATGAAGAAGTGGAAAATTATTGGTAACAAAACTCCAAGTGCAACACTCAAAGAAAAAGACATCGTATCAATGTTATTAAAAAACAGAGGACTAGCGACGAAAAAAGAAATCGAACAATTTCTTCATCCCCCCGATCCACATACGCTTACCGCAAAAGACGTCGGCGTTGATCCAAAGTCATTGGCGAAAGCTCTCAAACGATTGGATAAGGCGATAAAGGAGAAAGAATCCATTGTTGTCTACGCGGACTACGATGCCGACGGGATTACCGCCGGTGCGATCATGTGGGAGACATTGTATAAACTTGGAGCTTTGGTCATGCCGTATATTCCCCATCGCGTGGAAGAAGGATATGGGTTATCGCATAAGGGGATCGACGCGGTGAAGGAACAGTATAATCCCTCTCTTATTGTGACGGTGGATCATGGGATCACTGCGTGGGAAAAGGTGGAGTACGCAAAATCATTGGGAATAGATGTCATTGTGACAGATCACCATGTAAAACCTGCCTCGCCGGTAGGCGGGCCGGAAAAACTTCCAAAGTGCACTATGGTCCACACAACGAAACTTTGCGGTGCCGGAGTTTCATGGTTTGTCGCAAAAGAACTGGTAGAAACCTTCCCGCTTTCCCCTTCCCCCTTTTCCCGTGAGCTTTTAGCCCTTGCCTGTATCGGGACGATTGCCGATATGGTACCGCTTATTGGCCCCAATCGGTCGATAGTAAAGTACGGGCTTGCGGCGCTTAATAAAACCCATCGGGTTGGCCTTGATGCTCTCATTGTAGATGCAGGGTTAACCAAGGGGTTTCTTTCTACCTACGACGTATCGCATATCATTGCTCCTCGACTTAATGCAATGGGGCGATTGGTACATGCCATGGATGCGCTTCGACTTTTGTGTACAAAACAGGAAGATAAAGCAATGCTATTAGCGAGGAAACTCGGACTTACCAATAAAGAGCGGCAACAGATGACTATAGATACCTCGCTTCATGCTAAAGATATCGTTTCCGTACGGATTAAAAATAACCACCATAAAAAATTGTTATTTGTCGCGCATGAAGAATATAACCAGGGAGTGATCGGGCTTGTCGCGGGAAAATTAGTTGAGGAGTTTTACCGTCCGGCAATTGTCGTGGCCAAAGGCGAGGTGATATCGAAAGCGTCGGCCAGATCAATTTCGGGATTTAATATTGTCGAAGCAATTCGCACTTGCAGTGATATTTTAGTAGACGTCGGCGGTCACCCGATGGCCGCGGGATTTACCGTGGAGACAGCGCATTTGAGTGAACTTCAAGACAGGTTAGAGGCATTAGCAGAAAAAGAACTTACCGAAGAATCGTTGACGCGTGTGCTCCGTATAGATACCGAGCTTCCTTTGGCAAAAGCAAACGAGGCGCTTTGGCAAGCACTCCGTGATTTTGAACCATTTGGTTTTGGGAATATGGAGCCCGTATTCGCTACCCGCGGGGTTACCATCGTCGACGTGCGTTTAGTGGGCGCCGAGGGTAAACATCTCAAGCTTCAAATCGCTTCCCCCTTCACCCTTCCCCCTTCACCCTTATCGTATGACGCCATTGCCTTTGGTTTTGGTGAACTTTATCCAAAGTTGCGGCCAGATAAACCCATAGATATCGCATATTCCATTGATATGAATGTATGGAACGGGAATAGGAAGTTGCAGTTAAAAATTAAGGATATTCTTTTGTAGCATAATTGTCATTGCGATCCGCCAGAAGGCGGAGAAGCAATCTTTATGAATAAAAAGTCATATTATATTTATATCGCTTCAAACATCTCCAATCGAGTTTTATACACAGGGATAACAAATGATTTATTACGGCGTATGTACGAACATAGAGAAAAGCTTAATACCGGTTTTACATCACGGTATCATGTAAATAAGCTTGTTTATTATGAAATATTTAATAGTGCTCCTGAGGCTATTATGAGAGAAAAGCAAATAAAAGGCGGATCACGGGTTAAAAAACTTGAACTTATCCGAAAAATGAATCCAAATTTTGAAGATTTGTATGTGAGATTATTTTAGAGATTGCTTCGTCTCCCGCCCAAAGCGGGATCCTCGCAATGACATTCAAAACTATCATCCGCCTACGCTAAAGCTTCGGTGGATTGATGGTTAGTAAGCTCGTGAATATGAATTCACTCGCAAACTAACCATCAAAAAATCCCCGCATTGGAGACGGTGCTTTATACCGTTCAATACGGGGATAATTTTTTATATTCTTCGATAAAACGCCGTAATTGAAATAGTTAATGATTTAACTACTTCAGAAATGGCGTTTTATCGATGTGGGTTGGGATTGATGGGATGGACTGGGGAAGAAAGAATGGGTTACTTGAAGATTCAAGTAATATCTTAAATCCCATTGGGAGGCCCAACGACAAACGTTGGTTTGTCTGTCGATGGGCCTTCACTGCTAGGTGGGGTATTGGACTACTTGTCTCTTTCTTTTAGGAGTTTTATCCTTTTTACGTGACCCCACGGTTTTTTGTTCTTGCCCCATCCGCAAATAGGACATCCAAGTCCTACACGAAGTTTTTGGATTGGATGCTTGGGGCACGTGCTTCTGGGGCCACCATAGGCACTGATATCAGATACGGTTAAGACGGCACGACACATGGTTGACTCTCCTTAAATATTCTTTCCATGACTACGCTGCATCGATGTATTAATATTTCTATAATCCTCCAATTCTCTACCTATCCCAACGAATTTTGGGTAGGGAAAAGGATGCACGGCAACTGTATCCTTATTCCTACCCCAAAATATTTGTTAACGTGCCTCAAGCGAAGCTTCGCTTGAAACATTCTTAATAATCCGCCTTCGCCTAAGCTACGGCGGATTGATGATTAGTAAATTCGTGAATAAGAATTCACTCATTAACTAACGCATCAAAAAACCTCCTATTTCTTAAGGAGGTTTGGTTTATAAAAAACTCAATTTGCGTTTATCCTACCAACCCTCCCTTCGAAAATCGAAGGACAATAAGGTTAGTAATATGGAAATAAGCGCATTGCATAAGCGTAAACTGTAATCTATTATACAAGAAGCGAACACCTTGTCAAGACGGGAAAAGAAAACTACAATGGTGACATTATGCGTACTTTAGCTATCGACACGGTAAAAAAGGTTGGTCAGGATGTGCTTCTTTGCGGCTGGGTCCATAGCCGGCGGGATCATGGGAAAATTATGTTTTTGGACCTACGGGATAGATCTGGACTCGTGCAGATGGTTTCTCTAAAAGACTATGGTGACGTACGGCCTGAGGATGTGGTTGAAATTGTTGGGGTTGTGAAAAAACGACCAGAAGCAATGGTCAACCCAAAGATAGAGACGGGAACGGTAGAAGTGGAGGTAAGGAAACTGACTATCCTTTCGAAAGCCCGTGAGCTTCCGTTTCCGATTGACACCGATGGTTACGAGATAAACGAAGAGATTCGTACAAAGTATCGTTATCTTGATCTCAGGCGTCCGCGGATGATGCGAAATTTACGCTTAAAGTCGCGCATGGTAGCGTTTATCCGAAATTTTCTCATCGAGCGCGAGTTTGTAGAAGTAGAAACGCCAATCCTCACTAAAACTACCCCGGAAGGCGCACGGGATTTTATCGTGCCCTCCCGCTTACAGAAGGGCAAATTTTATGCTCTGCCACAATCTCCTCAGCAGTACAAACAGCTCCTTATGGTCGCCGGTCTGGAGCGTTACTTTCAAATTGCGCGTTGTTTTCGCGATGAAGATCCGCGCAAAGACCGCGCCTATGGGGAATTTACTCAGCTTGATCTCGAAATGTCATTTGTGACACAGGAGGACATTTTACAGCTAACAGAAGAGCTCTTTACGAAACTTTCCCAGGAGCTTTTTCCTCAAAAGCACATAACCCAATCTCCCTGGCCTAGAATTCCCCATGCAGAGGCCATAAAAAAATACGGTACGGATAAGCCGGATTTGCGCAAAAATAAAAATGATCCAGATGAGCTAGCATTTTCGTGGACCGTTGATTTCCCCCTGTTTACTGCTCAGTCCGAAGAGGACTTTTATCACGGGTCGGGGAGCGCCAAGTTTGCGCCATCGCATCACATGTTTACAGCGCCCCATCCCGATGACGTAAAACTTCTTGACTCAGATCCTATCAGCGCGCGCGGATTGCAACACGACTTAGTGCTTAACGGCTATGAGGCAGGAGGGGGGAGTATCCGTATCCACGATCGGGCTGTGCAAGAGAAAGTATTTGATCTTATTGGATTTACCCAAGAGCAAAAAAAACAGTTTGAACATATGCTGACCGCTTTCACGTACGGCGTGCCGCCGCATGGAGGGATTGCACCCGGTATTGACCGATTTCTGTTTACTGCGCTTGGGGAACCTAGCATTCGAGAAGTCATGGCGTTTCCCGCAAGCGCCTCTGGGCAAACCAGCGTGATGGATGCGCCAAGCGAAGCTACTGACGAACAACTTGCGGAGCTTGGAATTTCGGTTGTGAAAAAATCAATGGCAAATGGTGGCCAGGCCGTTTATGAACAGATTGTCGCGATGCTCAAAGGAAACCACGTTCCCTTTGAAGCCTATGAACACGAACCGGTGTACACCTCCCAGGATGCGGCAAAAATCCGAAAAACGGCACTTCACACGGGAGTCAAGGCGTTGGTCATGTTTGCTGACGAAAAGCCGATTATGGTTGCTATCTCGGGAGATAAAAAAGTTGACATGAAAGCATTCAAAAAACAGTTTAATGTTCGAGATCTGCGTATGGCAACACCGGAAGAGGTGGTAAAAGTTACCTCTGTCCCCATAGGTGCCGTCCCGCCGTTTGGGCATATATTTGGGATACCTCTCTATATGGACAAAGCACTCAAGGACAGTAAAACCGTCGTATTTAATGCCGGGTTGCATACTAAATCCATAAGCATGAGTGAGCCAGATTATGAGAAAGTTGTCCGTCCGATCATAGGTGACTATTCGCAGGTAGCATAATGCCCAAGAAAAAAAAATTCACGGTCAAAAAATCGGGAAAAAAGCAAACGTGGTGGAGGAAGGATTGGGATAAAATCCTTTTCCTCATGATTTTTGGTTGTTTTTTGCTCCTCGTTCCCGGTCAAAACGTATACACCGTTTCCGGTATCAATGAAAAGCCGGTTTTGCGGCAGCTCCCATTTGCCCTACCAACACCCGCTCCGTATCCCATGAACGTGACCGGTGTGTATCCTAGTTCGGAAGTAACTGCTCTTGGAATTGTCGTTTATGATGTTGATTCCGGAGTATATCTGTACAAGAGGAATGAAGGAGAATTACTGGCACCGGCCTCAACGACAAAGCTACTAACAGCCCTTGTAGCCTTGGATTCATATAACTTGGATGACGTGGTGACGGTAAAAACGGTTATGAACGACGGTCAGGTGATGAAGTTGGTGTCGGGTGAACGAATTACTGTGGAAAATCTTCTCTTCGGAGCGCTCATTCATTCGGGGAATGACGCAGCCTATGCGCTTGCGGAACATTATCCCGGCGGCGTTGATAAGTTTGTGGAAGCTATGAACAAGAAAGCCAAAGAATTGCATCTGGATAATAGTACATTCACTAACCCAGTCGGGTATGATGATCCGAATCATAAAATGACACCGATAGACCTCGCTCGGCTTGGGAGTGTCGCTCTCGATAATAAAGTCATCGCGAAAATGGTAGCCATTCCTCAAATTACCATATCTGATGTGACACACACGTACTTTCATCCGCTCAAAAATGTGAATGAATTGTTGGGGAAAATTCCCGGAGTGGGTGGGATAAAAACCGGTTGGACTGAAGAAGCGGGAGAAAATCTTATTACCCTTATCGAAAGAAACGGCCATCATGTCATTACTGTGGTGCTTCATAGCCAGGATCGATTTAAAGATACGGAGAAACTCATTGACTGGATGTTTACTAATTATCAATGGCAGATTATTATGCCTAAATAGCTAGAACCTATCTCATGCATCGTCACTCTGGCTTGTCCAGAGTCCGTAAATCCTGTTTCGGATTCTGGGCGCGCCTTCGGCTTGCCAGAATGACGTAACATTTACTGCATCCAATCAACAGTAATGGCAGGAACATACGCCAGGAAACCGTAATCTCCTTCAAAGACAAATATCGGCTGAAGATACGTCTGGGGATCAAAGGAATCATAATAGCCCAAATACACATTCCGCACCGTTGCCGTATTTCCCGTGGTTGGGTAGTGCGCGATGTATCCTTGACCATTTTGCAATTCCTGCCACGCCTGGGTACTTGGTTTTAGCGGATAGGTTGCCCACGTTTGATAGTCAATCGGCCAATAAGTGTATGCAAGTTGGAGAACACGTTTTTTGGTATCATTTGACCCGGTGAAGATAAAGGAAACGGGCGCTTCGTCGGGCTTGGGGGTAAAAACCGGCATATTATTTATGGATTTCCGAAAAAGGTCCACGCGTTCGGCATCCGCCTGCGAAAGACTGGTGGTTGGTGTGAGCTGGTCGGTACTTAAACGTAAGAATGAAATTTTTGTGGTTCCTTCGGCAAGATCATCAGGATAGATATTATATGTTTGAAGGAAATTTATTGCTTCCATCTTTGCGGCATTTTCTAGGGGAAGATTTTTTTCATTGAATATGCTGGCGTCCCGTTCAAATGCATAGCGTACAATGAAGTTACCTGAGACAATATCGTACCTCAGGCGCCGGAGGGGTAATTCCGCATCGTTAAACCGATAAATATTTTTGCTTTCCTGAATAGGCGTGGGGTCAAAAAGCAATCGTTGTGCAAAATCCTGTGTTTTATTGAGTGCCAATAAATCTGGTGCCGCTTTCGGCATAAAGTAAACGGTTGCTGCGCTAGAGGCGATTGGTACCGTTCCCTGAATCGTCTGTAGCTGGAACGTAAGTCCTGCCGAAGGGGACGCTTGTGCAGGAAATTGTATCGCCGGGAGCCTGCTGAATGCATGGTTTGGCGGCGGTGGTTTTGGCGGGAATATGGTAAACCAAAGAATAATGAATAGGCTCCAAAACATACGAAGGATTATGTATGAAATAACCCCCAAAATAGTCCAATTGATGGCTTTACGGGTGTAATATGCTGTTTCCGTGAGCGAACTCATTTAAGACAAGTGATAGGTGATAAGCTTATTTCTTATCTCTTATCTCTCTCTTTGAGTATACGGTGGAGGCATGCTAGAATCAATGCTACGATGACGAAAGTCCGCACGCGTATCGCACCATCTCCCACAGGCCAGGATTTACATATAGGAAATGCCTATACCGCGCTTATTAACTCCGTATTTGCGAAAAAAAATAACGGTCAATTTATTATTCGTATAGAAGACACCGATCGAACAAGATTTGTTGAAGGGTCCGAGGAGCGGATTTTAGCGTCACTTCATTGGCTGGGAATTCCACACAATGAAGGACCAGACAATGGGGGGCCGTTTGCGCCGTACCGGCAATCAGATCGGTTACCGCAGTACAAAAAGTATGCAGAAGAATTAATTGCTAAAGGACATGCCTATTATTGTTTTTGTTCTCCCCAGCGCCTTGAACAGATGAGGAAAGATCAAGAGAAAAAGCATTTACCGCCGATGTACGATGGATGCTGTAAGGCTATCAGCGCTCAGCAATCAGCTATCAGAGTAAAAAATGGAGAAAAATATGTTATTCGATTGAGCGTGCCGGATGAAGGAGTGACCACCTTTCATGATGTTGTCCGTGGAGATATTTCGTTTGAAAATATACTCATAGATGATCAGGTCCTTTTGAAATCAGATGGGTTTCCCACGTATCATTTGGGGGTTGTGGTTGATGATCATCTGATGGAAATTTCACACATTATTCGCGGCGAAGAATGGATTTCGTCTACTCCCAAGCACATTTTGCTCTATTACTTTTTCGGGTGGGAATTACCAGTATTTGCTCACATGCCGCTCCTTCGCAATCCCGATAAAAGCAAATTAAGTAAACGAAAAAATCCCGTGTGGGTATCATGGTATAAGGAAGAGGGTTTCTTGCCCGAAGCAGTGTGCAATTATTTGGCTACCATGGCGTGGGCTTTTCCCGAAGGTCGGGATATTTTTTCGCTTGAGGAAATGATCCGCGAATTTACGCTGGAAAACGTGCAAACGACGGCGCCAGTTTTTGATATAGAAAAACTACGATGGATGAATGGAGAATACCTGAGACGTATGTCCGATGAAAAGCTTATTGAGCTGATATATCAACATGTTACCATGTTAACATCCACCTCCGCTAAAGCTACGGCGGACAGGCATGAACTTGATTCATTAATGGATAAGATCCTTCCACTCGTTAAGGAACGAATGAAAACGTTGAATGAATTTTGGTCCCTCGCAGGGTTTTTCTTTGAGCGGCCGAAAGAATTTGAGCGACCACTTAACAAAAAATTCATAGAGATTCTACAAGATGTTTTATCTCCAGCCGAATGGAAACACGATAAGCTTGAACTATTAATCCGTATAACAGCTGAAACCAATGAAATGAAGGCAAAAGATTTGTTTATGGAACTCCGCGTCGCCGTGACCGGTAAGACCGTGGGCCCGCCACTTTTAGAATCTCTGGAGATTTTAGGAAAAGAAGAAACACTCTCTCGCCTTAAGTAACTAAGTAACCAATTAACCAACTAACTAATTAACGAAGTATCTATCCTAGGTAGTCCATCCAGTGGGGGTCGGTTTCAACCGTAAGTTCCAGGTATACTTTTTTACTGCTTGCTGTTTCCAGTTCTTTTCTGGCTGCCATACTGATTTCTTTAATCATCGATCCGCTTTTACCGATGACCATAACTTTATACCGATCATTGGTGGTGAGAATTCTCGCTTTGATGTAGAGCGTTCCGTTGGTTCGCTCTACGACGTCGTCGACGACAGCCGTTAGCGTATAGGGGACCTCCCGGCGTAAAAATAGAAATGCCTTTTCTCGCACGATTTCTGCAATGTAGGTTTTACTGTCTAAATTTAATCCCGGTTGCGCCAGGGTAGACATATCTACGAGCGGTTTCCCTTCGGGTAAATACGAAAATATTGCATCCAAAAGCGTCGGAATATTTTTGTGGTTGAGGGCGGAAATTTCTACGACTTTATCGAATTCGTCCTCCATAAACTTGTATTGTATGATGTGAGTTGGTTCTTTTATATCGATTTTGTTTATCACGAGGATTTTGGGGACTTTCGCTTTTCGCACAATACCCAAGGCCTTATTTTCTTCAAAATCCCGTTCTCTGGTGTGGTCTATCATGTACAAAACGAGGTTGATGTTTTGTCCGAGTGATGCTTCTGCCCGCGGGTTAATTCGTTTCGAAAGCGCGTCTTTTGCTTTGCCGAAAATTCCGGGTGTATCCACGAACAAAATTTGACCCGTCTCGTCTTCATACGCCGCCTGAATATTAAAACGCGTAGTTTTCGGTTTCGGCGATGTGATGGAGACTTTATGACCCAGAATGTGATTAAGCAGGGTAGATTTGCCCACATTCGGTCTGCCGATGATGGTGACAATACCAGATTTCATGGATGTATTGTACTATAATTACCCCACTCTATGAATCAGAAGGCCGATAAAGAGCTTGTTCGGGCAATCCAGGAAGGGGATATATTCGCCTATGAAGAACTCGTGAAGCGCTACCAGCGCGGACTTTTTTCGTTTTTGATGCGCATGGTGCATGACGAGGCAACAGCGAGCGATATCGTCCAGAATACGCTATTTAAAGTATACCAAGTCATTGATCACGTAGATACCAACAAGAAATTTTCTACCTATGTATTTGAAATTGCAAAAAATAATGCTCTTTCTTATTTGCGAAGCCGGAAGCATACAATATCACTAGAAGAATTTGTTGAAATTGCTGATGATGAGTCGTTTTTTGAACAATTTTTCCGGACGGATATAGTTGAAAAAGTCCGCGCAGCCGTTAACGAATTGCCGCCGAAATATCGTGATGTCATAACTCTTTACTATTTTGAGGATTTGTCGTATGAAGAAGTGAGTAAAAAACTGAAAATTCCGGTGAATACCGTTCGGACACATCTGGCGCGGGCAAAAATTCAGCTGAGAAAGCTATTATCCTATGAAAACCTTTGATGTTTCAAAAAATGTCATGGAAAAAGTCGTTGACTTTGAGCGGAAGCGTACCATCGGATGGCAGAGAAGGTTTATTGCAATTATCGTGATAGCCATTCTTAGTATGGTCGTACTTGGGGTCGTGATAATTAACATTCTTTTGGATCGGCAAAGCTTTGCCTTGCTCACACTTTTTGGCCAGGATCCGGAAATTATTGCGGCGTATTGGCAGGACACGCTTTGGGTGTTTTGGGAAGAAATGCCGCATCGGATCGTGTGGCTAAGCGCCGCGGTAGGTATGGGTATCATCGGCATTTTTATATTGACCCGTCGGAAGAGGAAAATTCTCCGGAAGAAGCTGCATAAACTTGAAAAGTACCCATAGTATCTATTACACTCCGAGAGGAGGCAATCCATGAAAAAAGTTATCGTCATTTTATGTATCATCGTTCTTGTCGGACTGGGAGGATACTTCGCATACAATACGATGCAGAAAAAAGGAGGGAGCATGCTTATTACTCCGCAGATATCTCCACCCGCTTCTCGTGGAGTTGTTCCATTTCCCATACCAACGGTTTCTCAAATTCCTCTGACAATAATCTCGCCCGTAAACGGTAGCACCGTAAAAATAGCATCGGTAGTAGTGAAAGGAACGACATCACAGAATGCAGAAGTGTTTGTAAACGAAACTCAAACCATGGCTGATGCAAAAGGAAATTTTTCCGCATCATTATCTCTTGATGAAGGAGATAATATTATTGTTGTTACCGTAAATGATGCAAATGGTAACTATTCGGAGAAGGATATTACAGTCATCTACGATTCCGGGCAGTAAGTAGCTGTGCGCCTCTTGAGCGAAGCCAAGTTTGACTTGGCGAAGTCGAAACGAAACTTTTTTTCACTTTCTTGCGTAGTATATATAAGGGGGAAAAGCATGAAAAAATCAGTACTAATTGCGGGGATAGCGGGTTTGACAATTTTTTTACAAGCGGTGACGCCTGCCTATGCCGCACCATGGTCTTTCTTTGGTCGATCTTTTGGATCGGGACAAAACGTGACCCATAAAGTGAAGGAAGCAACGGAAACTCCT
>CAZOTW010000001.1:25468-51219 GCA_964582845.1 uncultured Gammaproteobacteria bacterium | reverse complement strand
TCTAAAAATATCCCACGGGAGAAAAACGATTTTGGAGATAAGATTCAAGAAAAAATGAATTCTCGGATTGCCACGAAATCCGGCAAATTACGTTTCTTCGGACGCGCTGCCATAACGACAGGCAAGGTGACGGCTATCGATGGTGCTACGTTAACCGTCAGTGACAAGAACGGAAAAAGTTTTATTGTGCAAACCGATGAGAAGACGCAATTCCGGCGTCGCTTCTGGGGGAAAGGATCCCTGGCAGAAATTCTAGTAGGCGATATGGTGAATGTGATAGGGCTTTGGACCGATGATGCTCATACGATGATCCAAGCGAGACTCGTTCGGGATATATCGATTCAAAAATTTATGGGTGTTTTCTTCGGTACGGTGCAATCGCCTACAGGTTCCGGTTGGGTTATGACGACATTGGGACGAGGGAATCAGACTGTAACGGTATCTTCCTCGACGAAGTTTACGGACCGTAAAAGCAAAAATATTTCACAATCTGATATTGTGGTTGGTCACAAAGTACGCGTTCGTGGTTTGTGGGATCGGAATGCAGGTACCATCACCGAGGTATCCGCGGTGAAAGATTTTAGTCTGCCGCCTTTTCCGACAGGTACAGCGTCGCCCACGCCGACAGAAACGGTAACACCGACTCCAACGCCAAGTCCGACGCCCACAGAGACGCCGACACCATAATCGTTTATTGGTTCGTTAGTTACTTTGTTAGTTAGCAGAAACTCTCCTTTCGGGGGGAGTTTTTGGTAAAATAACGAAATGAAATTGACAAAGCAGAATATACAACGATTCCAGTCAACGATATTTCGGTGGTGGGAAACAAACAAGCGCGATCTTCCCTGGCGACACACGCACGACCCGTACAACATTCTCGTTTCCGAAGTTATGCTGCAACAGACGCAGGTACCTCGCGTCATCGCGAAGTATCGTGAGTTTATCGAACGATACCCAACGGTGAACAGTCTTGCTCTGGCGAGCCCTGGAAGCGTGTTACGGGCGTGGAAGGGGATGGGGTACAATAGGCGCGCTTTGTACCTGCAAAAGGCCGCTCGGGTCATTGTAGAGCGTTACAAGGGCATATTTCCAAGGACCGAGCAGGAATTACGTGAATTGCCAGGATTGGGTACATATACAGCTCGAGCAATTTTAGTGTTCGCATTTAAGCAAAACGTAAGTATGGTCGATACAAATATCCGTCAGATTATTACCCATTATTTTTTTAACGACTCACCTCAAAAAGAAAAAGTAATCCAGATTACTGCAGATCAATTACTGCCAAAGGGAAAATCTTGGGAATGGCATCAGGCACTCATGGATTATGGCGCGCTGAAATTTCACGAAGTGAAGATGAAGCGTCCCGAGCAGAGTCGAGGGACAACCATTCCGTTTAAAAATTCAAACCGATTGTTTCGAGGACGAATCGTTGATCGATTGCGGGAAGAAGACATAAAGGAAAGAAAACTCATTGACGAATTCGCGTCTTTATACAAAAAAGATGATCAATTCATTCGACATATCATAGAAGGACTTATGAAAGATGGCTTAATTTCACGTCGTAAAGGATTTCTCTCATTGCCAGAATAAAAAACTTACGTATTAAAAATGCTGATATACTTGTAGTATTGCGTACTTATGTTATAATTTTGCCTAATAAATATAGGAGGTGATATATGAGAGGAATAGAACAACAATCGATTTCCCCTGACGACCCTACATGCATAGAAAGACAAATCGAAAACGGAATAAGGGAAGTTGTAGGCTCTCACGTTGCTTTTCACCATACTGTGGCCATGTATAAGGCAACCTATGGAGGGCTCCACCAAACGTCAGAAGAAGCTGAAGCAGCATTCAAACAAATGCATTCGCAGGGATTAGACGAACCACTTGCCTCAGCCCGACTGAAAAATAAAATAGCGACCACTGTGTTTTTAGATGAAGGAGATGAGTATTGTCCATGGGGGATTGGCGGGCATGTATTCACGCATGGGAAAAACGATGGATTCCACGAATCAACAGTACCAGAAGATCTTAGAGATGCTGCGAAAGCATTGGACAGTTCATTCTATTGAACTGAGCAGGCCGGTCTGGGACCCTTCCGATCTCTCACTGTCTTTCCACGATCCGCGATGCAGATCTCATTCTCGTCATGAATCACGGCACGATCATCGAGAAGGGGACTCACAAGGGACTCCTTGCGCAAAACGGCTTCTACGCCGACCTGTACAATAGCCAGTTCCGAGGGGGGGCGCTTACAGAGGATATTGAGTAGTGATTCGCTTTAATTTTCCAACTTTGAATTAAGTAGGAATTCGGGCATTCCGTATTTAGCCCATTGAAATTTAATATATCGTAGTAAGTAAATTGAATGGAATATTTAACTATTCTTTAAGTCGTTCTATGTAAATGGGCGGCCAAATAACATTGATAGTTTGAATCCTAGCCAATGTCTTCCTTTATCTGAAATTGATATTAACCGAGAATAATTTTTTAGATTTGCGTTCGGAAGACTATTTATTACCATTAAATCTACATATGATTCTTCTATAGAGATATGCTTTTCTGGATATTCTGCTTTAGGAAGATATAGAAAATAGTTGTATTTTTGGTTGATAATATTTCCTATAGTATCATTTATCTTTGATTCAGGAATACTACGACTCGCAAGATCTGTTTTATACTTTTCGAGTGGAAATACAGGACATACAGATACGTACTCCCGCCTTAGAATATCACAAGATTGCGTTATAACCATAGCGTTCGCTATGAATGAATTTGCCACGAGTCGCTCTTTGTTATTAGCCTGATATGCGTTAGTGATACCTGTCAATGGTTGTAACTCTATCGAGCGAGTATTTTGTTGAATTAATACGGGTGGGCCTACGGGTGGAACTATGAAATGGTAATTTACAATTAAGTCGCCTTGATAATAATCATCATCAGTTATAAAAGCATACATTGTAGAAAATTCCAAAGATTAGACGCCAGGTGCTAGAACAGACCTGTAGTTTGCATCATCCATTGCTTTTAGTATTTCATCGTCAATATCTATTTCTTCATGAACAACGCTTAGTTCTTGGACAAAAAAACCTTGTTGTTTGCTTATAACTAAATTATCTATAACCCCAAAATCAACATTAGAAGCATCGCTTGCCTTTTCTCCTAAATCTATTGTTTCGCCTGTATAGTGCGTTTGTGATGTAATAGGTAATATTTTACTCATGTTTTGCCTCCTTTTTTGCTGCCTTTTTTGTTATTTCATGATCTGTGCCAATCCAGCCTTTATCGTCTACATTTATGCCAAATGGTCTCGGGGCTGATGGGTCCTGTATTTTACGTAGATTATAAACTGACGTGAATTCATCGGTTCGTACAGGGCTGTCAATAACAGCACGAACCACTGTTAGTTCAGCTTCGTTATTAGTTCCAAGAATATCTTGTGGTCTAAATTCACCATTTAGCTTCATAATTGATTGATAGTGGCTAAAAATTTTTCTAATTGATTTTTCCTCATTATTGTTAGCATAATCGATTAGCTTCTTAAATCCAATCAACATCTTTGCTTCTTTTCTACCAATTAAATGCTGATGTGAATATAATTTCTCAGTTAGATTTTCGATTATTACTTTTATTTGATGATCTTCAGGTTTGCTTCTATGAGATTTTAATAGATTGTCAGCTAGTAATCGTATTAGAGAATGGGTACGATTAATTGAACCAAGAGTTGAAGGTGCAATCTCATTAGATAACAATTTTGTGACCTCTGTAAGAGCTTGTTGCTCAGTAACCCCAATTTTAGTTTTTACAAAATTAATAAACCCCGTGACATCCTCGACTTGTATTCGCTTTTGTTCCTTACCAATAACAAAATTTCCTTGAGGATCAATGGGGCTTAAGAAACTATAAGGTGTCATTATGATTTTATCTGCTCCTAAACAGATCAATGTTGCTGCACTCAAAGCCTTATTTGGAAGTATGACCTCAAATTCCTTACAGTATTCTCTTATCAAGCTTACCAGAGGCCAAGGTGCATCAATCGATCCGCCGGAGCTATACAAAAAAAGCGAAATTTTATTTAGTTTCCCTAAACGGTAGAGATGCTTTTCAAAAAGATCAAGAACGTCTAAAGCAATTTGAGTGGAAAATAATTCTACAGGGCGCTTGTCACCAGTAAAATATACTATAATTGCATTGGATTTTCTCTCCTCTGCAAGGGCACCCAAGAGGTCATTGATTGCCATGTGATTATTATAGCACAAGATTGCTATATCAATCTAAACACATTTATATATGCCGCGGAAAAAGTTTTCAATTATCCGCGAGAACAACCACCTTCGGCTTGAGTTGGGAAAATTTCTTGAAGATCGAAGAGTCGGGAGGCCATGAGCGATGCGGATAAAAAATTTCTGCATTTTACCTAGAATAATACATATGCTACCATCCGGCCATGACAACCATAGAAAGCAGCTTACGCGATGCCATGGCTCTCATTGATTACGGAGGTGATGGCGGGTTACATGTCAACGCTTTCGAAGAAGTTAGAGCAGGTGATCAGCTTAGTGTCATACGAATAATTCGTGACGCCCTATCAGATAAACCTGAACTTAGAGAACGGCACGCCGACCTATTAGAAAGACTAAATGATCCCAATTTTAATAAGCATTGGGTAGGTAAGCGTCGCCTCGGCCATATACAACGATGTGTTTGTTCAGGCGATGAGGCATTTCTTTCTTTTGGTTTACGGCTGTTAGAGTCCGTAGCTAATCGTGACTATACCAAAGCAGATAAAGTGCTATTCGCTAGTGAAGGTCCAGATACGCAATTAGCATGGACCATCGCTCCTTTACTCATTGCAGAGGGCAAAACTTTCAAAGAAGCAATGCGGTGGGTGGCTACCGGAGATGAACATAATGATAATCGTTTTAAAATTTCTCTCGCAGGACTAAAAGAATTGTCCTTATGGCGCGCTTTTGTATTACCTGATAGATATGATGATTTATTTCGGCACCGCATTAACGACGCAGTCGCCCCGATAACTACACATCCAAATTATGTAGCTGCGCAATTAATAGCGCAAGAGTTAATTGCACGAAATATTGTTTAGTCAAATTCGCTTTGGGTTTGCTCGAGACATTTGACTTGAGGGCCGAAGGCACTGAGCGAACCACGAGTTCGTCGAGGGGTGAGTCGAAGTGCTGAGCATGCCGGTCTAGAACCATTCCATCCTATAAAATCTTGATAAATATTTGGCAAGGATTGTCTTTTCCCCAGTCTGAATAAGGACTAATTGTTTCTAATGGTATGAACTCCAACTTCTTATAAAAATTCCTGGTTCTGGCATATTCTGGGTCGGGATCAATTTCTGATAATGTTTTCATTTGACATATACTAAATTTATTAGGAAGTAATTCTAAGCCTTTATTTACAAGGGATGTTCCTATTCCCTTATTTTGATATTCTGGTTCTACAGCGATCCAGGTAAGGTCGACAGCTTGATTATTTAATACTTTAAAAGAAACAAATCCTACTATTTTACTTTCATTGTAAGCGCCTATTAAAACCCCAGTTTTAAAATCTTTCTCCATCTTTTTTAAACCCTCAGGATTGAAATAATGGGGATTCTTTCGAGCAATATCTAATGCGGCAAAGATATCCGTTGATCTTTTTATTTGAATATTCATTTTGCTGTGGGACTAGGTATCCTTCGCTTAGGCTTCGGAATACCAGAACGTCCTTCAACCAAATCTGTTCTTAAGAAATATTCTTTTAACATCGTCAGTAACGTAGTCCGTCCACGGTTGGATTTTAAATAAAGTTCTCTTCTCTTTGCATCTGCCATATTCTTATATGCCTCGTAATGGATAAGTTCAAGAGGAATGTATGGTTTGGTAGATATATTTTCACCTTTATTATGAGAAGCAAATCGTTGTTTTAAATTTTCTGAATACCCGATGTAAATAAAATCCTTAGAAGAATTTCGAAGTACATACACGTAGTAGAACTTCATATTTGTTGGGAGGCACAAGACTGCGCCTCCCTGCGTCAAATTCTGCTTCTGGCTAAAATATGCATAGCCAGGCGCAGAATTGTGCCTGGCTGGGAGGCTTGGATTCGAACCAAGATATCATCCTCCAGAGGGATGGGTCGCCGCCTGTCCGCCGATGAGGCGCGGACGAGGCGACTACCGCCATTTTAGTTGGGATTTCAGCTGGGAGGCTTGGATTCGAACCAAGATATCATCCTCCAGAGGGATGAGTACTACCGTTATACGACCTCCCAGTCGAGACCCTAACGATTGCGCCGCTTTATTATACTCTAAAACTAGCTTCGGTTCAGCATAAATGCAGTATCTGTTTTTTGGCAGCTTAAGCAGGTAATATCAAAATTTGATACTATATGCTCATAAGGAGTGAATAAATAATATGACTAACCCAAAAATTAAACCAACCGGATGTTGCGACCCTTTCGATCCTAAACCCTGGCAGGAGAAAGAAGTAGTCTGGAAAGATAAACTATTCGTCAAAGACCACGTGATGAGCTTTCTGCATATCCCTCTAGATATGGGGAAAAAAATAGTCAAAAATATGGAACTGATTGAGAAAGCTCATGCCAAAGCCTCGTATCAGCTCATGTTGACTGATGAAAAATCACTCTGGGGAGCAGATATATATATTGATGTTGCCAAAGCTGTTCCCGGCGCGCAAATGGCAAGAATTTCCGGAACATTTTTATCAAAGGTATTTGAGGGCCCATATCAAAATGTTGGCAAGTGGGCGCAGGAAATGAAGGAATATGTGGAACAGAAGGGAAAAAAGCTAAAGAAAATATATTTTTCGTACACTACCTGTCCCAACTGCGCCAAAGCATACGGCAAAAATTATGTGGTGCTTTTTGCGCAAATAAATTAATAGGGGGATACAGTAATTGTTGAAAGTATCTGATACAATATACTCATGAGTAATATTTGGAAAAAGGCTCTTACCAATGCATTAGCAACCATGCTATATATCATGGCTGTCGCTGGCTTTATGTATTACGGCTCAATGGTGAAAATTGGGAGAACAAATACTATCCTTATCCCGATAGCCCTCCTTTCGCTTTTCGTATGTTCTGCGGCTATAACGGGATTTTTAATTTTCGGGAAACCAGCACAAATGTATATAGACGGGAAAAAGAAAGAAGCGTTGTCTCTGCTTACCTATACACTTGCGGCGTTTTCGGTCATTACGTTCGTGCTCTTGGTGCTCTTGCTGCTATTTTCACGTTAATTATAACCCTGCAATAACCTCGAATTTCTTTTGAGATTATGCAACAGAATAGTCGTCGTGTTATCTCTAGAAGAGAGATTCTCCAGATAGTAGATTACAGATTCCATAGGAAAGAAAAAGGAAACCCATTTTTTTAACTCTGCCTGAATGGCGTCTTTCGAAAATATTTTTTGTACGATACATTCTTTGATAACACCGTAAAGAGCCAGGTGGTATCCGCATTTGCAATTATTTTCAAGACCTTCGACTGTTTTTTTAAAACCGCAATAGGGGATAGATACATCAAAATCAGAAGATTTATTTTCTACAAATGGTCTGTATTTTTGTATGCCTTTGTTTACCAAAAGATAATAGGATTTATTTGAAAATTTTATTCCTATTTTGCTCAATTCATTGGTTTTTGGGATTATTTCTGAAAAGATTTTTTTGAGCAAAATGCGAGAACGATTATCTAGCAGAATCATCGACTTCCTTTTGCTATTAGTTGTGTTTGCCTGATTATTTAGCTTTGCCCGATAAAGGAACTTGTTTTCTTTTTTGTAATCTAAACCTTCATTCATCATTTTATCGTTTGTCAACGCGTCAAAAAGCATATTTCTTTGCTTATGTGAGAAGTTCATGATGTCGCAGAATACGCGTAGTTGCTTGAATGTAAATAATCTTTGTCCGTTGATTACCTTTGAGAGAACGCTACTGTCCATTTCGGAATAATCTAGCCGTTCCCACATTTGTAGCGCCAGTTGATTGAGGGATGAATTATTTCTGAATACGATCTTATTACCTTTTCTTCTATAGTGTTCTTTAAGTGCATTGGTCAGATGCGTATACATACTATTGGTGTAAAGCCTATAGTTATTATAGGCTCTATTGACACAGATGTCAATGATAATCCACCTAAATTTTGTTACGTAGATAGTATATTTTCTGAATATCATATGTTAAAGCTGAATAATCTTAAAAAAACATATAAAAGCCAGAGACAAACAAAAGTGTTCGAGAATTTGAATATGAGCGTGAATAAAGGAGAATTTGTGGCGATATTCGGGCCTAATGGTTGCGGTAAGTCTACACTTTTAAATTTGATCGCTGGTCTGACGCAATTAGACGAAGGTAGAATTGTTTTTGACGGTAAAAAAGTAGAAAAATTAAACATAGGCTTTGTTTTCCAGGACTATAAAAGCTCGCTTTTTCCCTGGTTAAAAGCCGGAGAAAATATTGCCTTTCCATTTACAATGAAAAATATGCAAAAAGACAAAGCTGACGCTTTGGTCAAAAAAATCTACGAAAAATATGACTGCAATTTCAATTTAGAAGCGTATCCGTATGAATTGAGCGGCGGACAGCAACAGTTGGTAGCACTACTTCGAAGCTTAATTATTCATCCGGATATATTTTTACTTGATGAACCGTTTTCATCTCTTGATTATCAGACAACATTATTGCTTTTGGAGAAATTGAGCATGATTTGGCATGAGATGAAAATTACAACTCTTTTTGTTTCGCATGAGATTGATGACGCAATTTTTCTTGCTCAAAAAATTATACTTTTAAGTAACAAGCCTACAAGAATAATTAAAACATTTACCGTACCCAAGTCTTACCCGAGAAAATTATCTTTCATGGGTTCAAAACAGTTTAACAGCATAAAAAGTAATATACTTACTCTTTATGCGAAGGAAATAAGAAGTAATTAAATATGAAAAAAATACTATTCACCATAATTATCATCGTAGTTGTTGTTTCAGCTGTTGGTTTAATGCGTAGACAAAAAAATCAAGACAAGAACAACAATTTTACCGTTGTTAGAATTGGTTAAGCTCCTTACGCTTCTCCGGACTTTGTGGCAATGGAAAAAGGGTATTTTGAAAAAGAAGGAATTAAAGCGGAGCTTATATCTATACCGTCCACTGTAAATTCGATGCAAGCACTGGCAAAGGGAGAGATAGATGTGTTGTCGTTGCCCTATTCGGTTCTATTTGCGTTTGAAAACGCATTTCCAGGAAACTTTAAGATATTCGGTGGATTTATAGAACCTGAAGACAAACCCTACAGCTATTTAATAGTTAAGAAAAATATCAATTCTATAGACGAACTTAAAGGGAAAAAAATTCTAACCAGATCGGGGTCAAATGCAAAAATGCAGGCAGAACTTATCCTCAAGGGTCTAAATATTGACCCCAAAGACATAGAATTAGTGCAGGTTGAGTCTCCGTTGACGGCTGCAACGTTTGCGAAAGACGATATTACAGCTGATATCGATAATGAGCCTTCATCTACCTCAATCCTCAAGAAAGCCGGAGGGAAAATCTTAGTAGAAGCAGTGAGACCTAAATATCTAACTAATCCATATCCTTCTACTGGATTTATTATTAGTTCAAAATTTATTGCCAAAAATAAAAGCATTGCAGATAAATTTACAAAAGCGAACGACGAAGCAATTGATTATATAAACAAGCATGATGACGAGTTCAGATCGATAATGGAAAAATACTTGAAGCTTGATCATGACATTGCATCTTCGATGTCGGCAGCTGTGTTTGAGAAATTATCACAATTAAACAAAACTGCAATTAAAAACGAGATGTTGTTGGAGTACAAAAATAATATTTTGAAGAAAGAGGTTGATTTAACAAATGTCTACTATACACGATCACCGTGAGAGGATGTTATATTCCATCTTAGGTCCCCTCATTCTAATAGCAATATGGATTTTCATTAACAAGTGTAACCTTGTTAATTCTATATACTTGCCGCCTTTGGAAGATGTTATAAAAAGAACAATCAGTTTTTTATTGGGTGACGGAGTATATGCAATTTTCATTACGCTATATCGAACTCTTTTTAGCTTATTGATAGCTGGACTATTGGCCATTCCGCTCGGGCTATTTTTGGGATTTAATAAAAAAGCATACGCTTTTAGCGAAGTAACCATTGATTTTTTCAGATCCGTACCGGCGACCGCGTTTTTCCCGATTTTTCTTTTATTTTTCGGGGTTGGAGATATGGCAAAAATTGCCATCAGTGCGTTTGTGGTTTTTTGGATTTTACTTGTAAATACGATTTACGGCGTGTGGGAGAGTTCAGAAACCAGACTAAAGGTCGCTAAAGTATTCAAGGCCTCCCAATACAAAATTTTCACAAATGTAATCATTTTTGACGCATTGCCCCAAATACTGATTGGAGTGAGGTTGAGCATCTCTATTGCTTTGGTAATCACCATAGTTTCGGAAATGTTTATCGGCACACAACACGGGTTGGGAAAAGTAATTTACGACAGCTACGTAAGCTACGACACAACGCAATTGTTTGCTACGATATTTGTAGTCGGAGTATTGGGATACGCTATAAACAAACTTTTTATTGTGGTAGAAAGAAAAATGACCCACTGGGTTGGGAAATGAGTGTTGACAAATACGTCAATGAAACTATTTGTCTGATTTAGGATACTTGCACCATGGGCGGTGCTAAAGAAAACATTGAGAGAACAGTTGGTTCAGTTGGTCAGGCAACGGGCTTGGAGCGTCCTGGGGTAACTATTGCAAGAATTCCAACGACGGCCGAGACACCATGGTTTGAATCTCCCTTTCCCAAAAAAGGGGCGGGGGACGGAAGGTTGGGCTTCGATCAGCCTTACATGGCCGAAAACCTCGCTTTTAGTAGGAATAAACTTATTAAAGGAGGGGAGACAACGGTGGGAGCAGAAATAGCAGCTAACCTTCAGGATCTATTGAAATTGCAGCCTGGACAAGTTGTTGTAGATTTAGGTATGGGTCCCGGGTTAGTTGCGCAGAAACTTAGCGGATATTTAGGGGCCGGTTGGCTCTATTGCGTAGACGCGTCAACACCGATGCTTAAATATGCACATCGCATGCTGGTTGGAAGACGTGCAACATTAATACATGGAGATATTCATACGGTTGATAAGCTCATTCCCGAAAAAGCAGATGCAGCAGTGCTTTCCGGAAATGTTCATCTCTTAACCGATAGACTTGTAGCATTTGAGGCCATTTGGCGTATTTTAAAGCCCCAGGGGAAATTGGTGATCGTCACGCATGCATATTTTAACCCCAGAAAAGATACCAATAGATTTGCGGCTACAGTAGATGAATTAAGTAAAACAAGACCAGATTTGAAAGTTGAGGGATTACGGTTGCCGATAATCAGTCAAAAAGAACTGCGAGACATCGTAGAACAGTTACAGCGTGCAGGATTTACTGTCAAACAGAGAGAAAAGGAAACCGACGCTCCTGATGTTCCTGATGTTTATGGTCAGGGACAAGTCCCAGCCAGAGTAGTTGCTACAAGATTAAGACTAATGACGCCTGGTATTGAAGAAACTATAGCGCAAGGCATTGCTCAAGATGTTATCGGAGATACATACAGAGGAAGACAAATGCAAGTATACTTGCTGTGTACCAAGCGAGATCCGTTTCTTCTACCGATACAGAAATAGAGCTTCAGTTGATTTAGCCATATTTTTTCGAGATAATCAGACTATCTATGAGAAAAATTCTTTTCCTCATACTTTTAGTCGGCCTTGCCGGTATATTTGCGCTTTTTATTGCGCGATTTTTGTTCGGAGGGAATGAAGATGACTGGATTTGTGATAACAATCAATGGGTAAAACATGGCAATCCGAAAGATCCTATGCCTCAAACAGGCTGCGGTGATATAAAAGGTACCTTGCCATAACAAGCAGAAAAACTTTTCTCCGAAATCTTGATATAATCCCACTATGTTCTCTGTCGTGATACCTGCTTATAATGAGGAAAAGCTGATTGGTGCTTGTCTTGATGGTTTGGTACTTCAAAATACGACTCATAAATTTGAAGTAATAGTTGTCGATAACAATTCTACAGACAAAACAGTTGATATCGCTCTGCGATACAAACGAAAATTAGACCTCAAAATAATTACACAAAAAGTAAAAGGAAGAGGAGCCGCCCGCCAAAAAGGATTTCAAAAGGCAAAAGGGGAAATCATCCTCTCTACCGATGCAGACACCGTAGTTCCTCCCTTTTGGGTAGAGCAATTGTCACATGCGCTTCTGGAACGTGATGGTGTAGCAGTGACGGGTCCATGTAAAATAACTGATTGCAGTTGGTTTACCAATACTATTTTTAACGTTATGCAACCTTTAGCCATGAGGACATATAAACTGATTTTTGGGCATTATTGGCTTAGCGGATTTAATTCTGCAATCTATAAGGAGGCGTATAAAAAATCTGGTGGGTTCAACGTGAAGCTCAATGCGCAAGAGGACGTAGAGATCGCTTTTCGAGTCAGTAAGATCGGTAACATTATATTTATTCCAAGCGTTAAAGTAATTTTTTCAGGAAGAAGATTTCAAAAAGGATTCATACGAGGAATAGTTCCTTATCTAACATCGTTCATAAATCATCTTCGCAACAAGGACGAACGAGTTATGTTACGTGATGTTCGCTAAATATGATCAAACGACGTACAGTAGAATTTTTTGGGATTGTTGTATTTTCCCTTTTTATCATCGGCTGCTTATGGTATAGAGAGAATGCTACATTGTTTCATAAAGCTTCGACTTCGAAAATTCAAAAGTCAAAAATACAAATTGCCGCCTCGTTTTATCCGCTCTATTTTTTTGCAAGTCAAATTGCTGGTGATAAAGCAAATGTCATAAATATTACACCAGCAGGGACGGAACCTCATGACTATGAGCCCACGCCTCTTGATATGGCGCGTATCGAGCATAGTTCACTATTAATTTTAAACGGTGGAAAATTAGAAGCGTGGGGGGACAAAGTGAAAGACGCCCTGAAAGATAAAAACATCATGATTATGACAATTGCCGAAGATGGAATCACGGGGAGTCTTTCAGATCAAGGAGAAGCTGCGAAAGATCCGCATTTTTGGCTTAGCCCTCCACTTGCAAAAAAATTGGTTGAGGTGATACTCAGTGGATTAATAAAAATTGACCCGATGAATCAAGCCGTCTATATAGCTAATGCGAAAACGCTTCACAATACCCTGGACGCACTGGATGCCAGGTATCAACAGGGTTTACGTAATTGTAGAAAGAAGAATATTATTACATCACATGCAGCGTTTGGATATGTAGCACAAACGTATGGATTTACCCAAATAGCTATATCAGGTCTGTCGCCGGATGAGGAACCATCATCCAAAACGCTGGTTGACATCGCTAAGTTCGCTCGAGAAAATAGTATACGTTATATATTCTTTGAAAAACTGATAAGCCCAAAGATCTCAGAAACAATAGCTCATGAGATAGGAGCACAAACGCTAGTACTCGATCCTATCGAGGGAATGAGTGAGTATGACGTAAAGCAAGGGAAAAACTATGTAACCGCGATGGACGATAATCTGGTTAATTTACGTAAGGCGCTTGAATGTGAATAATCATACTGTCAACATTATCGAAGTAAGCAATTTATCATTTGCCTACACGAACCAATTAATATTAAAAAATATCAATGTCGTGGTGCATAAAGGGGATTATCTGGGCATCATTGGTCCCAACGGTGGGGGTAAAACGACATTTATACGAGCTATTTTGGGCCTCATTACGCCTCAGCATGGGTCGATACGACTCTTTGGTCAAGACATTCATCAATTTAAAGGATGGGCGAAAATTGGGTATGTTCCGCAAAAACTGATGAATTTTGACACACGTTTTCCGGTAACGGCCCAAGAAGTGGTCGCTATGGGGAGATTTGCATCAAAAGGACTTTTACGAAGATTAGATGCAAAAGACAAACAAAAAGTTACCGATGCGCTGGAGCAGACAGGTATGACCGCGAATCGTAATCGTCTTATCGGTGATTTATCGAGTGGGCAGCAACAGCGCATATTCATCGCTCGAGCTCTTGCGGCAGAACCTGAGATTATTGTATTAGATGAACCCACGGTGGGTGTCGATGTCGAGGCGCAAGAGCAATTTTATACATTACTTCGTAAACTCAATCAACAATTAGAACTCACTCTTATCGTAGTATCTCATGACATTGACGCTATAGCACAGGAGGTAACGGAAATAGCCTGTATTAATCAATCGTTGGTGTACCATGGATTTCCTGACGAATTTACTGCTGGAAATTATTTAGCAAAGCTGTATGGTCATGATGTGAAATTCATCGTGCACGGTCATTAATAGTATGTTGGAGCTCTTTACGTATGGTTTTATTATTCGAGGTCTCGAGGCCGGGATTATCGTTGGCATCATCGCCCCTCTTATTGGCATCTTTCTCGTGCTTCGTCGATATTCCCTTATTGCGGATACACTTTCGCACGTATCATTGGCTGGGATTGCCATAGGGTTACTACTTAGGATTAATCCTTTAATTACCGCTATGATAACCACGCTTTCGGCGTCATTGTTTATTGAGCGGCTTCGGGCAACCAAAAAAGTGTATGGCGAGTCGGCTCTCTCTATATTTCTCTCGGGGAGCCTCGCGGTTGCGATTATTCTTTTGGGCATTGCGCACGGATTTAGCGTGGATCTTTTCTCGTATTTATTTGGCAGCATCGTCACCGTGAAGCAAACCGACGTGTTGTGGATTGCTTTTGTGAGTTTCATTGTTGGCGGCGTGATTCTTGCGTTTTACAAAGAACTGCTCTACATAACCTTCGACGAAGAGACGGCCCAGGTAACCGGGATACCAACCACATTCATGAATACTATTTTTGTTCTCCTAGCAGCAATTACCGTTACGGTAGCAATTCCTATCGTGGGGATACTTCTTATTTCTGCGCTCATGGTGATTCCGGTGGTCGCGGCCCTCCAATTTAGAATGAGTTTTAAACAAACAATTGTTATTGCAGAAGTACTATCGCTTGTTTCTGTAGTTTTTGGCATTATCAGTTCATTTTATCTAAATATACCCTCTGGAGGAGCTATCGTGTGTATTGCACTTCTATTATTTATAGGTTCTCTTTGGTGGAACAGGGGAGTGAAGTAGGTTGTAGTCTTTGCCAAGGACAGGTTATCGATAGCGATGTCCGAGGGCAACGCGCTACTAATTCTTAATTATTATTTGTTGGAGATAATGCAATAGCGCTTCTCCCGTTCGGGCGCCTGGTCTTAGGCGATAGAGAAAAAACTTATGCGCTTGGTTTTGTGCTATGCCAGGGGTGGTTGAAACCGCAGTTCTAAATCCAGCGCTTTGTACAATTTCAGCTGCTTGTTGGTCATAGGATCCGTCGGGATAGGCAAATGATACGACAGGTATATGATAGGTGTTTTCTAGCGATGCTTTACTTTGAAATACTTCATACTGCACAAAAGGGCGAAGCTTTTGGGTGAGTGCAATATGGTGGACCGTATGAGCGCCAATTTCTACCAAACCGCTTTGGATTACTTTTTGTAGTTGTTTTTGAGACAAAAAGTCAGGTGCTCCGATAAACCCGGAAATAATATATGCAGTCGCTTTCACATGGTATTTTTCGAGGATTGGTAAGACATCCGTATACAAATCCCAGTGCCCATCGTCAAAGGTAATAAGGATCGGTTTTGGCGGAGCCATAGTCTTTCCGTCGAGTATATCTGCAAGTTCTGAAGCAGTTATACATGTATATCCCGCGTCAGTAAGCGTTTTTAACTGCTGATCAAAAATCCGTGGGATAACATTTAGTGACTGTCGTATCGTATCTTTTGGGTCTTTTACGTATTCTACGTAGTGATAGAGAAGAATTGGGATCCGGAATGTAGTCGCTGAACTTGCCGTGGGAAGTTTTTTTATTCCCCCAGGTGGTACGACTTTTTCGGAAATTAGAGTTTCGATAACCGATTCGAGTTGCGAGATACCATAGGTCCATACAAATCCAATGAGAATGCATGCACCTATGACGACACATGCGAAGATATGTTTTTCTAGATATGCTTTTCCATTGATATGTTTTTTTCTTGTATTCATACCATGTATATGTCCGTAGCGCTCGTTTATCGAAGCTTCAAGGATAAAAGACTATTATAACAAAATACATGCTTTTGAAAGCGTTTGCTCATTGACATAAAAAAAATAAAGGGTATACCATAAAGCTAATTAGGGAAACTTAGGTTTTCATAATGAAAATCTGAAGTTCCCATTTTTGTTTTCAAAGCTGTATACCACACGCAATGAATATTTTGTCGAGAATTTATTATCACATCCACCGCTATATAAAGTTTCTCAAAATTTTTGCCATGGTTGCTGGGCCGGGAATTATTGTAATGGTGGCGGACAATGATGCAGGGGGAATCACAACCTATGCCGTAACCGGTGCAAAATACGGATATAGTTTAATTTGGTTTCTTGTTCTTTTGGGGCCCATCGCATACTGCGTTCAGGAGATGACGGTGCGCTTGGGAGCAGTAACCAAGCGGGGCCACGCTGAGGCAATTTTTGATGCTTTCGGATCATTTTGGGGATGGTTTTCACTTTTGGATTTGGTAATCACCAACTGGTTAACGATGATTACGGAATTTATCGGAATGACCGCAGCCTTGAGCATATTCCATATACCACCCGTCCTGACAGTTGTTATCGTATGGATTATCATGGCAGCCATGATAATCCAAGGTCGATATTGGACATGGGAAAAAATTGCGATATTTTTATGCATAATAAATCTTATTTATATTCCCGCTGCATTTATGATTCATCCGAGTGTTTCCGATGTTCTTGGTGGTTTAGTTCCCCATTTGCCCAAGGGTGGTTTGACGAATGATCTCCTTTTTTTGCTTATGGCAAATGTTGGGACGACCATCGCTCCATGGATGGTTTTTTTCCAGCAGAGTTCCATTGTCGATAAAGGAACGACGGAAAAAGATATCCGATTTGCGAGAATAGATACTATAGTTGGATCATTTTTAACGGTTTTAGTTGCGGTTTTTTTGGTTATCGTGACCGGCAAGCTTTTATACGGTACGCCCATTGCAAGTGCAGCCGAAGCCGCAACAAAACTTATGCCGACGAATCAATTGGTCGGTACATTTGTAGCGATCGGGCTTTTTGATGCTGGGCTCCTTGGGGCAATATGTATATCGCTTGCAAGTTCTTGGGCGTTTGGGGAAGTTTTTGGTTGGGCTCATTCACTGAACAATAAAATCAGGGAAGCCCCGTGGTTTTATGCATACTATTTTTTTATGCTCGTTCTTGCGGGAACTGTCGTACTGATTCCAAACGCACCGCTCATTCTTATTACGCTTTTTGTGCAAGTGGTTGCGACAACACTCCTCCCTGCGGCATTGGTATTTTTAATTTTACTTCTTAATAATGAACAAATGATGGGAAGATACAAAAACACTATGTTTCAAAATATTGCTAACTATTCGATAGTAATAGGTTTAATTATATTATCGACGGGGTACAGTATAAGTGTCATGTTTCCAACGTTATTTAAGAAATAGTGTTTAGGAAGGAGATCGCATGTCGAATATAAGAAAAGCAATGTCTAATTTTTTAGGAATATTTGATGCTATTGGCGAAATAAATGAAAAATATAAGCATCCTCGAATTAAGATGACGCCGATGGTAAAAATATCTCTTTTCGCATTGCGAGTTTATCTTTTTTTCATGGTAGCAATACTTCTTTATAAGTTTATACAAATTGCGGTATTCAATAAATAATATATGGTCAATGACACGCAGGGAGTTACACCTCAGCAAGAATCGTATATGCTCAATGATCTTATCGGGACCAAGGTGCTCTTGCATGGTAAAAAAATTGGCGTACTCAATGATATCTTAGTAAGGGAAAACGGTTCATTGCCTGTTGTTACTCATTTTCTTGTCTCGCGTCCGTTTGGAAATCCATCTCTTCTTATCCCTTGGGACAACATTCGAGTGCTCACAGTTGATGAGATCGTTGTGAATATCCTTGATATTAAGGAGTACGAACGTGAGCCTGATATCTCGTTGATTAAGTTAAAAGATCACATTTTGGATAAAAAGGTTTTGGATATAGAAGATAGAGATATAGATGTCGTGTATGATATACGGCTTGTTTCTTTGAACAACCAATTATTGATTAGTGACGTGGATACGAGTAAGACTGGATTATTACGGAGGGTGGGCTTGGGATGGCTTGCGAATAAATTGAGTAATTCCACGGATAAAAACAAAATTATTTCCTGGAAGTATATTCAGCCGTTGTCCGCGCCGCTTGGCAGATTTAAGGGAGATGTGAGACTGAACATTTTTAAAGAGCGTTTGGCAGAAATTCACCCGGTGGATTTGGCAGATATTCTTGAAGAGCTGGATTTTAAACAACGCGCCGAAATATTTGGAGAACTGGATACTCAAAAGGCATCTGACACACTTGAAGAGATTGACCCAAAGTCGCAGCGAGAACTCGTAGCATCGTGGAACAAAGAAAGAATTGTGCAACTTCTAACTCATATGACAGCAGGTCAAGCGGCAGACATATTAAGCGTCCTGCCGTATTCTGAAGTTCGTATTATTTTGCATTTGTTGGATAAGCAGCACGTTCATAAGATTAAATCCATCATGAATAAACAGGAAGAAGATATAGAAAATTATGCCACATCACGTTTTATCAAATTTCCGCCAGACATGAGCGTGGAGGAAGCCCGCAATAAGTATTATCAAGCCGCAAAAGATAAAAAAGTCGTCATGTATCTCTATATAACCGATGACAAAGATAAGCTATTGGGCGTTGTTGATATAAAAAGGTTGCTGCGGGCGGCGCGTCATAAGAAGCTCAAAGATATTGAGGTAAGTAATGTAATTAGCCTTACGCCCAAAAGCACATTGCGGCAGGCACTCCATTTGTTTGAACGATATGATTATCGAGCCATTCCCATTGTAGATCGTTACGGTACGATGCTTGGAGTCGTACCATATAGAGACTTAAAGCGATTGAAGCACCGCTTTCTTGAATAATTTACTGATTCAAGTTTTCTTTGTTGATAATGATATCGTTCCCAGAAGTGCGAGTCCTGCGCCAAGCAACGTTCCTGCTAAAACATCACTGATCCAATGTTCCCCTAGGCTAACTCTGGATAGCATCATGCATACTAAATAGACGATAAGGCCGATTTTTACGAAATACTTTTTGCGATCTGATATTATATTTGAACTGACGATAAGATACGCGATAATCATGACGATAAACGAGGTTCGCATGGCATGGCCCGAAGGGTAAGAGAAGCCTGTTTGATACAGTGAACTGGGGAAGAGAAAACCCAAGGTATTTCTGGAAAGCGCAGGAGGCGGTGACGGATGATAAAGGAGTGTTTTTGCGGCTACTTCTATGAGTAAACCAAAGATATAATACGCAAAAACGATAAATCCTTGTACGCGTTTGCGTGCGACAAGAATAATGAATAAGATTACAGTGATTAACTCAAAGCTACCGAGCAGGCTGAGAATCGAAAACAGAGTATCAAAGGATTTCGGCACGTAATATTGGATGATGCCCATTGATTGTGAATCAAATTGCTCGAATATTCTTCCATACACTCCAAAGGAAATAAGAGAGAAAAGAAATATACATACTAGTGCGATGGTACTCCGTTGACGTGGTGACTTCATAGCTATACCAGACTCATTATATAGTATATTACTGTATAAATTGTTGGAATAGAGTAGCAGAGGTATTACAAAAGAACCTAAATAATTGGCACGTATAAGTTAGGTTCTTTTGTGAAGTATTATTGATTGGTGGTAGGGCTAGCCGGTGGGGTGGAGTTTTCGCCACGTAACATAGGATTCAGTTGAATGTTTTGAGCGGTGACACTGCCGTCAGCATTCGTTTGTCCATATACGGCAACGCGTTCCCCGTTTTTCAAGTCAGCAAGGCTTGCCTGGTCAGCTTTGTTGATAGAGGTATTGCTCGATAATATAGCAATGACACTGCTACCGTCTTGCAGTTTTATGGTGATGGACTTGTCGTCGCTATTTAATATTTGTCCGACTACCGGTCGAAGCCCACCATTTCGATTATTGCCGGGTCTTTGACCTTGTCCGTCCCCAAATTGTCCGAATGAAGCAGGTCGTTGTCCCTGTTGGTATTTGATCCCTGCAAAAAATGCAACCGCACCAACGATGACCAAAAGTACTATCGTGATAATAGTATTATTTTTCATGTGTATTCACCTCCTTTCTTAGTTTTTTATAGTGAGTCTGTTTAGTATGTTTTCAAGATATGCTTTTCGGAGTTCGTACTTGCGTTGCCTTTTTTCAAAATAGGCGATAACGATAAATGCTGCGCTTGCGTAAAGAACGCCAATAATGACATCGACTACGTAATGTTCGCCAAGATATACCACCGAAAACCACACGCCGAGAACATATGGTAGGGTAAAAACGGCAAGTTTCCTGAATTTTTTGTATACATAGAGAAAAATAAGCCATGGATATGCGGCGTGAAGCGACGGAACGGCCGCTACCAAATTGGCGCCGAAGAACCGATAAATCGATGGCACAGAAATCGGATGGGAAAATGACCCGAGCACCTGATCCATGATTTTACTCAGAGGCGGCAAATATCCCATGTCGCTAGCCATCCACGGGGGCATTGCCGGGAAAACCACATAGGTGGCAAACGCTAAATACGATAACACGAGAAATGCGGCGGTAAAATGTTTGAAATGTTTTCGGTCAAAAAGCCAGAAGAGAAAAGCGACAATCATCGGAATAACGAAGTGAGATATATAGAGGAGAACTGCGACATAGTCATACCAGCGATTGACACTTTGGGTAAATAGAGAAGCCTGGAGTTGAATCGTCGGTATCGATCCAAAAAGGAATTGATCAGCATATATCATAGGGAATATATGCGGACGGAGTGAAAGAATCGGGACGATGCCTCGTAAATATTCATACCCAAAAAGGAGGAGAAGCATCGGTATCCAGTCTAGGACAAATTGCCGGATACGTCCCAAAAGGAGCGTTGCGAATATAGCGAATGCGAAAAATTGATCGGGAGAAACCCACGCTCTATGCCAAAGCATGTAGCCACTCACACCTATAATGTACACAATGGGTATGGCATAAAGGAGCACATTTAGGGCGCCCATGGGAGACTTTTCTTCTGTTTTGACCTGCATCGTAGTGATTTTTTTTGGCATCCGCATATGATATCACGATTTAAGGTATTTATTAAAAAAAACTATTGACCGCTGCATTGCGGATTCAAAGTTTGGTGAGGAAATATTATGATCCCCACCTGGATACGTGTAATATTCTACTGCTTTTCCCAATTTTTCCAACTTTTCCTTAAGACTCACTGAAAAAGCAACCGGAACCTCCTCATCGTTTGCACCTGTATGAAGTTGAATTGGGGTAGTGATACCTGAAAGATAATTGGTAGGATCAATCGAATTCCAAAATTGGGGATTAGTTGTTGGCGTTCCGTAGGTGTCCACAAGGCGTTGCCGATAATTATTCCGAAGGGCCAGTTCTTTTGGGGGCGGTTGATACCTGACCCGTCGCTGCCAGTTATTCATGAGATCATCATAGGATCCGACAACACCTCCCCAGATGACCGCCGCTTTAATATCCGTTGTGTCTACAACAATATCCCGAAGGGTAATATTACCACCCAGAGAGTGTCCCCACATGCCTATTTTTTCGGGGTTAGCATCTTTATACCGTTTCAGCGTTGCCAGAGCATTGAGCACATCAGTTGCGTATGCAGGGGAATAATATGCGCCTTCCGGTTGCCCTTCGGATGATCCATTGCCGCGGTAATCCGGCTTAAAGACAATATACCCAGCCCGTGCGAATGCATCGACGTAGGCTACATAGCGTTCGGTTGTTCTGTATTGTTCCGGAGGGATGTATCCGTGATTAAAGATGATAACTGGCCATCCGCCAGCTGGCGGATTTTCGCCAGTCGGAACAGTCAGAAGACCATAGATTTTGAGTCCGTCCGAAAGATATGAAGCGATATATTGTTGATAATTACTACCAGGGGAAAGAGTTTGTTCAATAATAAGATTACTTCCTGGATAACTTTTCTTTTTCATGACGGCAATCGACAGCGGGTTATTATTTGTGGGATCAGTCGTTGTTTGATCGGTTGGCATAATAGTTAACGGAGGTGTACGTTGTTGTTTTTGAAATAGAAAAAACAAGTCTCCCACGAGGATAAAAACGATGACTCCGATACCGAGATATTTTTTATTCATACCGAAGCGCTTCAATGGGTTGCAGATCCGATGCTTTTTTGGCAGGATACCACCCAAATAAAATACCAATAACTGTCGATACGACAAATGCAAGAAGGATGGATGAAGGTGATATAGCAAACGGGAAGCTAACGAGACGCGCGATGATGTAGGACGCAATAATTCCAAGGACTACACCGATAGTCCCTCCGCTAAATGTTAACATGATGGATTCTGCCAAAAACTGTGTGGTAATTGTCCGTTTTTTTGCTCCTAACGCTTTTCGAAGACCTATTTCACGCGTGCGTTCCGTCACGGTCACCAGCATGATATTCATAATGCCGATTCCGCCAACCAAGAGGGAAATAGCGGCGATGCCCGACAGTAGGGCCGTAAACGTACCGGTAGTTGCTGAGACAGTGTTTAAAATATCCTGTTGAGAAAAAATGGAAAAATCTGCCAGTGTCGCATCACTGATTTTGTGACGGGCTAAGAGAAAGTATCCGACCTCATTTTGGGCATCGGTCATGACATCGGAGCTTTTTGCCTCAAGAGCGATTGAGGTTAAATATTTGACGCCAAATAGCTGCGACATTGCGGTTGTCAGCGGGACAAAAATGATGTCATCTTGATTCATGAATCCCGTTCCTCCTTTGGATACTGTCATCCCGATAATGGTAAATGATTTACCACTAATCCGTATTGTTTGACCGATTGCATTTGCACCGTCACCAAATAGATCGCTCACAACTTGAGGTCCCACGACTGCGACTTTGCTGATACTATCAACGTCGCGTTGACTGATAAACGTTCCCCAGTCTATGGTTATTTTATGAACGTCGGCATACACTGGCGTAACCCCGACGATCTGCGTATTGGTGTTATTGGCACCTGTGGTTACCTGTGTCCGTCGTGAGAGTTCTGGAGACACGTTTTTGATTGTACTAATTTGCGCAGATGTTTTAATTGCGTTTGCATCATCAAGTGTCAGAGTCGTTCTTCCACCTGCGGCACCTCTCACTCCGCCGGATTGTAATGCGCCCGGATTGACGGTTAATAAATTAGCGCCGAGCGATTCAATCTGATTGGATATGGTCTGTTGCGTTGCCTGACCGAGTGATAAAAGAGCGATAACGCTTCCGATACCGATGACGATCCCCAAGATGGCAAGACCTGAGCGCATCTTGTTATTTGTTAATGTCGTGAGACCTTCGGCAATGAGTTCGGTAAGTTCCATATTATTTATTTATTTTTCGTTGATTATGTCGTGTACTGTCGTCAAGAATTTTTCCGTCACGGATATGAATAATCCGTTTAGCATGCTCTGCGATATCCGGTTCGTGAGTAATCATGACAATCGTATGGCCCTCGTCATTTAATTTTTGGAAGATTGCCATAATCTCCTCCGCTTGTACTGTCGCGATATTTCCTGTCGGTTCATCAGCCAGAAGAATTGAGGGATTAAGTACCAAAGCGCGCGCGATGGCAACCCGTTGTTGTTGACCGCCGGATAATTGGTTCGATGAGTGATCCATCCGATCGCTCAGGCCGACCATGGTCAGAAATTTTTTTGCGGTTTGGATCCGTTCTTCCTTCCCTACACCGGCGTACATCATCGGCAATGTGACATTTTTGAGTGCGGTTGTCCTAGGGAGTAGATTGAATGCCTGGAAAACAAAACCAATCTTTCTATTTCGGATGTCGGCAAGGTCGTCATCCGTAAGTTTTTCGACGTTTTCACCATCGAGGATGTATGTTCCGCCGGTCGGAAGATCAAGCGCTCCTAATATATGCATGAGCGTTGATTTACCGGATCCGGATGGGCCCATGATGGCAACAAATTCTCCCTTTTTAATGTTAAATGAAACATCATCAAGGGCAACTGTCTCAACGGAATCCATTTTATAAACCTTCTTGAGGTGACTTGTCTGAATGATTGCCTGAGTCTTCATAGCACTAATCGCCGCGGATCACTCTGGTGGTGCCTCCCCCGCCGAAGCCTCTGTTGCCAAAGGCGCTGAACGGTGACGATGTGCTATTTTGTGTCGTTTTTCCGGTGTTGGTAACACCGGTAACAACGGTATCGCCCTCACTTACTCCTGAGACAATTTCCGTTTGCGTGTCATTGGCGTCTCCCAGTTCAACAGTAGCAGTGGTTATCTGTCCGTTTTTCAGTATCCGTACGGTGGATTGACCGTTCTGCGTCTGGACAGCAGCGGTCGGTATCAGAATGACATTGTCCTTCACGTTCGTAATAATATTTGCATCAACAGTCATATTGGGATACATATTCTTTTGGGTCGTATCAAAAGCTATGGTTGCCGGGTATGTGGTGACGCCTGATGAAACCGTACCGTTTGTATTGAGAATAAGAACCTTGCCGGTAAATGTTTTATTGGGAAATGCAGCAAGCGTCATCGTTACTTTGTCGCCTGCGTTGACTTTTGCTGCGTCAGTTTCAGATAAATCGACGATTGCCTGGACACCGCCTTGGGGCAGGGTAATGGTTCCAACCGCCTGTGTTGTGGTGGAATTTGAATTGCTAGACGAGGTAGTGGACGATAGGCTTATCGGTAGTCCCTGGGCGATGGTAAGATTGCTGATGACGCCCGCCGTCGGGGCAGTAATGGTTGAAGCTAACAGTTGATAATTGTACCAAGCGCTTGTAAATGATGCTTGCGCCTGGGCAATAACATTTTGCTGATTTTTATAGTTTGCTTCTGTCGCTAACCAATCATCCTGAACCGTCGTGAATGGCACGAGCGTTCTGTTCCCCGTATTGGGACTTCCATCGGGATTTTGATAGGTGGAATTTTCCGCAATATCCTTATATATTTTCCATTTAGTAAACATTGATGATTGCAGGGTATAGAGTGCTGTCTGCGCGCTGTTTACCTGGTTTTGTGCGGACAAGTAACTTGCCCATGCTTGAGTTTGTTTCTGCTGGGCGTCCCGGTCAAGTGCTATATCTGCAATTCTCTGTCCCTGTGAGACCGAGTCACCATTTTTCACATATACCTGGGTTACGGTGCCTGTGACACCAGTCGTTATATTGACCGTGCCTCCTGATGCAACGTTTCCTGAAGCCGTTACCGTGGTGACCATTGTGCCGCGCTCGGCTTGGGATGTTTGGTATTGGGGTTGGCTAGATTTGCTTCCCATGATTTTGCTGCCTGCAAATCCTACCAACGCGAGGATGAGAACAATGATAATGATTTTGGTTACCAGGGGGTATCGCAAAAATGTGTTTTTGGCGGCCACTAATTTTTTTCCGATAGATTTAAATAAGTTCATATGACCATGAGAGTCTACAAAACAATGCTGAAAATTAACTGAAAGAAACAGGTAATTGTACGATAAACTCTGATCCC
>CAZOTW010000001.1:0-25436 GCA_964582845.1 uncultured Gammaproteobacteria bacterium | reverse complement strand
CCTGTTTCAATTTGCTTTTTACCTGAATATTTCCGTTGTGAGTATTCACTATTTTTTGAGCAATTGGAAGTCCCAATCCATACCCACCAGAACATGATTTTGATCGGGCACTGTCTGCTCGGTAAAACCGTTCAAAGATATGAGGAAGATCCTTCTGGGCAATACCTACACCGTGATCCGTTACGCGAATAATGACAGTACCGTTGGTTTTTTCCATCGTTACCGTAACGGTACTCCCGCTTGGGCTGTATTTGACCGCATTATCTAAAAGAATAACCATGAGGTCAACAAGTCCGTATTTATTTCCCTTGAGTTCTATAGCTTTCGAATGAAAGGTAATGTTCACGTTTTTGAGTTTGGCGATAGGCTCAATTTTTCGTATGGCTTGAGTAATGAGTGGGGCAAGCGATAGTTTTTCAAATACGATGTGGTCATCAGGTTTTTCGTATTGGGCAAGTTGGAGAAGTGAATCGGATAAACTTTGCAGTTTGTTGACATCATACACACTTTCCGTAACGAGCGTTTTGGCATCTTCAAGCTTCGGATGTTTGTCTCTGAGATATACTTCAAAGGCGCTTTTGAGAGAAGTCAGTGGAGTACGCAATTCATGAGATGCATCGCTGATGAAACGGTTTTGTTCATCCATCATATCTTTAATCGGTTTCAACGTTTGGCCGGAAAGGAAATATCCGAGGCCTCCGGATAATATGAAAATTCCAGCATTGACAAGAACAAGCATCAGAAGAATTCTATGTCGCGTTTCTTCAAGAAGTTCGGGATTTGCTGTGGGAAGTGGCAATGGCGGTGGGGCCGGGAAGTGTTCTATTAATTGACGTTCGATCCGATTTCGTTGAATTTGTTCAAATCGTGTTATTTCGTTGGAAAGATCGCGGTAGATAATCATGCTAAACATCATGCTGATACTCATGATAATGAGGAGGTACCAGGCAGTTAATTTAATTCTTGCGGAATGAAACATACGTTTACGCTCCTATTTTATATCCGAAACCTCTGACGGTATGAATGAGTGGTTTTGTGGGTGTAAATGGATTGTCGATTTTATTTCGCAGATTTCGGATATATACCTCGACAGTATTAGGAAGGATATCGGCCTCGTAATTCCAAACGTGGTTAATGATCTGATCTTTGGTCAAAATTTTATCTGCATTTCTCATGAGGTATTCGAGGAGCGAAAATTCCTTATTGGATAGTTGAATGAGCTTATTTTTGCGTGTGACGACGTAAGAAGTAGAATCGAGTGATAGATCACTTACCGTAAGTTTGGTTTCAATCACCGTTTTCGGTCTCCGGATGAGCGCTCGGATTCGCGCCAGGAGTTCTTCAAATGAGAATGGTTTTGTTATATAATCATCGGCGCCGGCATCGAGTCCCGTGACTTTGTTCTCAACTTGGCCTTTAGCAGTTAAAACAAGAACCGGGGTATGAATTTGTTTTTTGCGGAGCTCTTGGCAGATAGTCAATCCATCCATTTCAGGAAGCATGAGATCAAGAATGATGATGTCGTAGTCTTCGGAAGCAGCAAGATCAAACCCATCTGAACCGGTGTAAGCGACATCAACGGCGTATTTTTCCTGTTCGAGACCCTTTTTGATTGACTGGGCAATCCGATGCTCATCTTCAACAACAAGAATTCTCATGGCCTATATTATACATTTTTAGCTGAAAAATAGCTGAAACGTTCCGTATGATATCATTGGACTACTGATTATGAGAAGGATGTTTCCGAAAAAAGAAGCAAGGATTCCATTTACTCGGGAGGGTTATGATAAGATTTTTACCCAAAGAGATACCCTCCTGGCCGAGCGCCCGGATGCCGTAGAGAATCTGCGTAAAGCCAGAGAGATGGGGGACTTATCAGAAAACGGGTATTATAAGGCGGCGCGAGCCCGGCTTTCTTTTTTGGATTCGCGCCTCAGGCGGCTCGCTCGACTCGTTCGACTGGGAGTCGTCGTGGCATCTTCAGGAAGCGGAAGAGTTGAAATCGGGAGTAACGTGACCATAACGGATGGAAAAACCACACATACCTATACGATAGTCGGCGGCTACGAATCCGATCCTTCCAAGAACACTATTTCTTATATATCGCCGATTGGGAAAGCACTCATGGGAAAAAGAGAAAAGGATGTGGTTGAAGTAGGTATTCCAAAGGGAATTGTGAGATACACTGTTATTAAAGTTACCTAGAAGCTATCTTATATATCGTCACTCTGGCTTGTCCAGAGTCTCTAAATAAAAACAAAAACAGATTCTGGACGCGCTCTCGCGAATCGCTTGCCAGAATGACGTCTCTAATATATTTATGAGATATATTCTAGCTACTTACGAAGTTCCTGATTCCCTGGATGAAAAAATTCCACTAATTTTTTGGATTGAACTTGCGGATTGTGTCGATATAGTGCAAAATATACGCCAATGGTAAGTCCAGATTTGGGAAGATTCGGTAGGGTGTTTGCGGACAATACCCGTGACGGAAATGGTCAAAAGGGTATGCAGTTTTCTACACTTGGTGTGCAGGAGGAGAATGTCCTTCATGGTCTGGAGGGGCTGAAGACGATTACACCCGAGTTTTTAAGTAAATACGGAATTACTCTCGTCGGTATTCGCGGTGGGGATGGTTCATTAAGTATATTATTTGATGCTATTGCGCATATGCCTGACGGAACGCCGCCACCTGCGGTGTTTTTGGGCGGTGGTGGTTCAGCGAACACATTATTAAAAGAGATCAGGCGTCAAGGTACTGTTCCCATTCCCACAGAGCCGGAACACGTGTTTTCTCCAGAATTATACGAAGCTCATCTCTATTCTCCGCCAGAATTGAGGTACCAAGCGTCGGGTGATCATCCATCGATTCGTCAATCGATTGTATATTTGTATGGTGCTTGTCATCTATCAGTGATGGGTACCACATTGCAAGATAGGATAGCCGCCCGAGGTATTCGAAATCCTCAAGTTACCTACACGCTTGCCGGTGTGGGCACGCTTGCAAAACTTTTCGGTCCGCATTTACAGCCTCAGCTTGTATCATATGAAAAAGATCAGCAGATATATTCCGCGGAAAAAGAGGATCGTCTGGTTTGTTTGACGATTGCTATGCCGCGTCTAGGGATGTTTCAATTTAGAGAACAAATTTCACCCAATGAACTATGGGTTTTGACCAATGAGGGGAATCCTGACTTGGCTCGTGTTCGGTATATGCTTATGGCACTCATTGGTGTTTTACCAGGTGGTCCGGATTTAGCTCTTAAAATGGGACTTTTAACTCGGCGCATCGTGGAAAAAGTCACAATACAGCCGGATCCCGCTGCAGCGCGTGAGGGCAATCCTAATTCAAATTATGATGGTCAGTTGTGTAGTATTGAAGGCCTTGTTGAGGTATATCGACCACCTGAACCTGAACGACGTCTCCATATCATTACTCTAAAAGTAAATTCAAAAGCGCTCTAGAAACACAAGATACGTAGCGGTGGATTAAGTAATATACTTCACAAATGATTGCCGTACTTTTGGGGATTGGCAGTTATATGTTTTCCAGGATACAATTGTAGCATGGACGTACTTCAACTCTGTCCGAAATGTCACTCGCCAACGAACCCAACGTATTTCTTTTGTCCGACCTGTGGAACCAAACTCAAAGAAAAGCCGCTTAATCTGTCTTTCGTATATCAGATTTACCTTTATGCATTTGCACTGATTTTACCGCCGCTAGGATTATGGCCGGCAGTGAAGTATTTGCGCAGTCCAGATACGACAGCCAGGAAGATAGGGTTGGTTCTTATTGCTCTGACGGTTGTTTCTACGGTGGTTACCACATGGTACGCGGTGAAAATCGCCAATCAGGTTAGTGCGGATATTACAAAGCAGTTGAATCAATATAACAATATGGGGCTGTGAGATATATTGTTACGGAGTTTTAACTTTTTCGATTTCTTTCAAAAGGGTTTTCTTTACAGTGTTTGCTTGCTTTAATATCTCTTTTTCTATATCGACCGAACTATGTTCTTTGAGAAAGCTCATGATGTTTGGATCATGGGGTGCTCCGTGCAATTTCTTCAAAAATGTTTCATGATGCTCCTCGGGTAAATGGGTGAGTATAGCATCCAAAATATGGTGATGCATCGTTTTATCTATAAGCTCTAAAAATGTTTGTTTATCTTTTGGTGAGAGATTATGGGTATCAAGAACCGCGACGATTTCTTCTATAATGATGAGGTGATCGTAAAAAAGTTTTGCCATATTATTTTTCTGCAATAGGTGCCTGACCTTCGGCTCTATTATACTCTACGGGTCCCAAAGGTATTTCATTCCCTTTATCGTCAACGAAGAACAAAACCACTGCCCCTTTTTGTGCGCCGTCTTGAAGCTTCAAATATGCCATCACTTCCGGTGATCCGCCAAACTGTTTTCCGGTCCAGTTAGCTGGTCCGGCATCAGCGACGACTGCGACAATTGTTTTTCCGTTTGCCGGATTGACGAGGACGACTTTGCGATATTTATACCAGTCGCGCAGATACGAAAGACGCTGTTGCCAGTCGGGAAGATAGAGCGTTTGGACGGCGACGTAATATTTTTCCTTTTGAATGAGGTCTTGGGTTAGCGCGTCACTTGAATTGGCAAAATATCCCCATGCGCCTTTACCCGGAGTTATTCCCGATACTTGATACGCATCATGCGCCTCTACCGTGTCCCCCGGAAATCTCGGCAAATGTTGTTCCGCGCCGATATAGCCGTAGCTTGTGTTGAGGTGCTCGCCGTCAAGTGTAGCACCTGCTTTGATACCCCATATGGTTGTGATGAGTTTGCTTATTGCATTTTCCTCATCCGGTCGGAGGGGACGAACGACGTTTGGCAAGAGTGCTTTGATGTTGGCGGCAAGAAGATCATGGAGTTTGGCAACGGGTGCATGGGCGAGTTTATTGGAAGAAGAAGATACTTTTGTCATAAGGGGATTAGCAAGGAGGAGGGCACCGGCTATGGCGCCGGTGGTAGCGAGTCTTGCCGCGTGATGACGGATATTCCCGGGGGTAACGCCCGCTTGCTCAAGCCACGATACGGCTTTCGGGTGATGGATCTTGAGACGTTTCCCTGAAAGATCGGCATGATGAGTGAGCGCCTGATGAAGTTTTGAGGTATTGAGCGTTGAAGCCATGTATATCTATTATAGATTATTATCGTCGTGGTAGAATAGTTTATATCCTTATGAAAAGAAAATATATCATAATTGCGGCGGCCGGTATTCTTGCATTTGGAGTTATCTGGTGGCAATCATGGCAAAGTATCGGTGGACCGAAAGACTTGAAAATAACCCCGACGCCGACAGCAGAAAAGAAACAAGACTTTCAGTTGACGAGTAGTGCATTTGATCCATATCAGAAAATTCCTGTCAAATATACCTGTGACGGAGCCAATACCAATCCGCCGCTCACCATTTTGGGAGTACCGGACGGAACAAAGGCATTTGCGCTTACTATGGAAGATCCAGACGCTCCAAATGGTACGTTCAGTCATTGGCTTATTTGGAATATTCCGGGCGACGTCAAAGAAATTCCAAGCGGAGATTCTCTCGCTGGTGCGACGCAAGGGACGACAAGTGCAGGGAAACCGGGGTATTATGGTCCGTGTCCGCCAAGCGGCATCCATCGGTATTTTTTTACGCTGTATGCGCTTGATGCACAAATTGGATTAGGGAGTGGGGCCAAAAAATCCGATCTTGATACTGTATTAGTCGGCCATATACTTGGTGAAACGCGTTTAGTTGGTGTTTATAGCAGGTAACCTATGCCACTTGAAGAATATAAAATACTTGCAGATATTTACGATATATTAAATCCGAAAGAGGAAATTTTCGGTCAACGGCCATTTTTTGAGAAGCTGGTCAAACAATATTCAATTGTTACCTGTTTGGACCCTGCCTGCGGGACAGGATGGCACTTATCGATGTTTCACGACATGGGGCTTACGTGTTGCGGGTCTGATATTTCTCCGGAAATGTTAGCCCTGGCGAAGCGCAACCTGGAAGGAAAAAGAATTCCTCTGCAGGAGGAAGATTTTCGTGAGTTGGGGAAGAGTTGGGGAGATGTCTATGATATGGTGGTATGCCTTACCACGAGCCTTCCTTATATGCGTACTGATGAGGATGTGATTAAGGCTCTGGAGTCTATGTATGATCGGTTAGGAGAGGGGGGTATTTTAGTGATCAGTAATGGTGTGACGGATTCCCTTTTGGATACGAAGCCGAAGTTTATCCCTGCGCGAGTTCTCAAAAATGAGGCGTTTTATTTTATCGCGGAATACCCAAATGAGACGGAATTTACTTTTAATATATTATACGTAAAGAAAACGGAAGATTCTTTTGAACACAAATTTACCTCAACAACGTATAACGCCATGCGACAGTCTGTTCTAGAGCGCTGTTTTTCAAAAACGAAATATAAAAATATTCAATATTACGGCGATTTTGACTTTTCCGCATATTCCAAAGAAACGAGTTCGCGTCTCATCGTTGTTGCGGAAAAATAAACCCGTACGGGAGTCATGCATATTTCCTCTATGGATACTAAAACCTATGCGTTCGTTTCGAAAATTCCCGGTTGGCTCACGAAACACGAAGGTCAGTTTTTGGAAAAGGCAGCTCGGTCAGTCAAACATATTGACGGCGAGATTGTCGAAATTGGTAGTTACTGTGGAAAATCAACCATATGGCTTGCACGGGAAAGTAGCGCAGTTTATGCAGTGGATCCTCATAAAGGCGAAGTGAGCGGAGGAAAAACTGCCCCAACGCTTCCGGCTTTTTTACGGAACCTCGAGATTGCCGGGGTAAGAGATAAGGTTATTCCGATTGTTAAAACATCAAAAACAGCCGTGCGAGAATGGCACAAACCTATAGCACTGTTATTCATAGATGGTCTTCATGATTATGAGCATGCATTAGAAGACATGTCGTTTTGGAGCAGGTTTGTTGTTTCTGGCGGAATTGTTGCCATGCATGATGCTTTTTGCGGCTGGATCGGGGCGGGCGATATTGCGATGCGGCATATCGTTCGTTCACCGGATTACTCCGAAATTGGAGTAGTGGGTTCAATTATTTATGGGAAAAAGGGAAAACAAACATTGTTTACTCGGATATGTAATTTTCATTCACAATTCGTCATCCAAGTATCTCAAAATCTGTATCGATCACGTTTCGTACCCAAATTTGTAGCGTTTTTCCTCGCGCATCGGTTATTACGGATACTCTTAATTAATCGCTACACATCACTTCCATGACCATCGTGCAAAAATGCCGCTCGGGAGGAGACGACCACACGAGGACTCCATGATCGCCAGTTCGCCAAATGTTAGCGTGCCGTGACCTACGGGTACGATATCTTTCAGCATATGATGAAGGACGAGAGAAGAAATATCGGCGGTGTATGTGTTGATGAGGATAAATGATGGCGTTTTTGTGAGAATTGTTTTGCACGCGTGAAGAAGACGCGGTAAATCTTCTTCCAGTTTCCACAGCTCTCCTTTTGCGCCATGACCGAACCTGGGTGGATCCATGATAATGCCGTCATACAGATTTCCCCGTTTTTGCTCGCGGAGGACAAATTTATATGCATCATCCTCGATCCAGCGGATTGGTTTTTTATCCAATTTCGATGCAAGGACATTGCTGCTTGCCCACGAGATCGCACTTCTGACGGCGTCGACATGAGTTACATGAGCTCCGGCTTGCGCTGCTGCCATAGTGGCTCCACCCGTGTAGGCAAAGAGATTGAGAATTTTCAGAGGTTGATTCTGGATTTGTGTAGACAGCCAATTCCAATTGGGCGCTTGTTCCGGAAATACCCCAACGTGCTTAAACTCTGTTGGGCGAAGGGTAAATATCAATTCGTGATACCGTATTTGCCATTGGTGGGGAGGTGGTTTTTGTACGTGCCACTGTCCGGTTTTTGGGTCCGTTCGCGTATACGTAGCATCCGATGTGTCCCACGTATCCTGTGGTAACTTTTTTTCCCACAACGCTCTCGGATCCGGTCGGACGATGGTATATCCGGTAGCTTGTGGCCCAAAACGCTCAAGCTTTTCTCCTTGCCCACTATCAATAAGTTCGTAATCCGTCCAATCGGTCGGATACTCTATCGGGATTGTTGTCATGGTATGATTGTATCACGGCTGTTTTCGTTTTATTCATAATTTTGGTACTATAGCATCTCATGAAGAAGCTTCTCTTAGTTTTTGCTCATCCTGACGATGCATCCTTTTCGTGTGCCGGCACAGTGGCGAAATACGTCAAATCAGGGTGGGATGTGGATCTCGTTTGTGCCACAAGAGGAGAGGTTGGTATCACTGGCCCATACGGAGATATATCACAGGAAAAGTTAGGCGCCATCCGCCAAAAGGAAGCAGAAACCGCCGGTACTATTATCGGTATTTCTTCCATAACATTTTTGGGATATAAAGACGGAACCCTTTTGGATTTACCTCCCGGGGAACTGGAAGATAAAATTTATCCCATTATGGTCGAACGCATTCCGGATTCGGTCATCACGTTTGATCCGACAGGAATTAGCAATCACCCTGACCACATAAAAATGTGCTACGTTACGACATTCTGCTTTCAGAAGTATGCGGCGTGGGTAGCGGAAAAACTTGCTCAGATGCCTAGTGTCGATAATGATGCCGAACCAAAGCTTTATTACGCGTGCATGCCTGAGAGTGTCGCGACATATCTGAAAAAGAAAAAGAATATTCCGGCGGAATCATTTGGGAAGGCTTGGGTGGGTACAGAGGATAAACATATTACGACCGTGATAAATATAGAAAAATCTCAAGTGACAAAAAAGAAAGCGTTGAAAGCACACGTGTCCCAAAGCATTGACGTCGATCGTTTTTTATCTTTACGGAAGCATCCACTTCTCAGGCACGAATACTTTATCCTGCGCATGCACGGCAGGTTTGAGGTGTTTATGGGAAAACACGATCGTGTGTCCAATGCATTGTAAGATATCACACAAAGAGTATAATATTTCCTGCGCCGGACATTCTTCAGCGTACCTATGAAAGTAACATCTTCATCGTATCGACTTTCTATAGATAACATGCGTGCAAGCGTGGAAGGAAAAGAAGTACTCCGTGGTATAACGCTCACGATTGTCGCGGGTGAAGTGCATGCAGTGATGGGACCAAACGGCAGTGGCAAATCAACGCTTGCATATGCACTCATGGGACACCCTGCATATAAAATCGGGAAAGGTAGTCGTGCCAAACTTGGTAACATAAATCTTTTGGATATACCTACCGACGAGCGAGCGAAATACGGCGTATTTTTGGCGCTTCAGTCTCCCATTGCTGTGCCGGGCGTGAGCGTCATGAATTTGCTTCGCACCGCGTATCAACAGACCCACGAAGATAAAAAACAACACAAAGACACGTTGCATAATCCTGTTTTTGCGAAGCGTTGGCAGGTGGTACATGGTTTATCTTTGAGTGAGTTTACCCAAGTGGTAAAAAAATACGCAAAAACGCTTCGTATTGATGAAACATTTTTGTCACGGGGGATTCACGATGGATTTTCCGGGGGGGAAAAAAAGAAGATAGAGATGCTGCAAGCGCTTGTTTTAGCCCCTAAGTTTGCGATTTTTGACGAAATCGATACGGGTTTGGATGTGGATGCGCTAAAGGTTGTTGCCAAGGGGATTGATGTTTTGGCAAAAAACGGGACTGGGGTAATCGTCATAACCCATTACCAGCGGATTTTGAAATATATTAAACCTGATGTTGTGCATGTGTTGGTTGCCGGCAAAATTGCCAAAACCGGTACGGCAAAACTTGCCAAGATCATTGAAGACAAAGGGTATGCGAGCTATCTCACATAATTGGTTATGCCGACACCACGCATCATTGACGACACCTACAAATACGGTTTTCATGAGCCGGAACATTATGTATTTAAATCAAAAAAAGGATTGGATTCTGGGATAGTTGAAAAGATCAGCTGGTATAAAAAAGAGCCGCTCTGGATGAGAGAGTTTCGACTGAAGAGCCTCCGGTATTTTTGGCAGAAACCACTTCCTACCTGGGGCGGCGATTTGTCGACAATAAATTTTGATGATATTTATTATTACATCAAGCCAACGAAAGATAAAGTGAGTTCATGGAGCGACCTCCCTGCCGAGATAAAAAATACCTATGACAAAATCGGCATCCCCGAGGCGGAGAAAAAATTCCTGTCGGGAGTAAGCGCGCAGTACGAGTCGGAAGTTGTCTACAAAAGTATTAAGCAGATGCTTCAAAAAAAGGGTGTGATATTTCTGGACATGGATTCGGGTCTTCGCGATTACCCGGATCTCGTAAAACAGTATTTTGGCACTATCATCCCTCCCCTGGATAATAAATTTGCCGCTCTCAATAGCGCCGTGTGGTCCGGAGGTTCATTTGTCTATGTGCCGCCGGGCGTTCACGTAGATCTACCGCTTCAAGCGTATTTCCGTATAAATGCCGCCAACATGGGTCAATTTGAACGAACGCTCATTATTGCCGATGAAGGGAGTTATGTCCATTACGTGGAAGGCTGCACGGCACCGATATATACGACGGACTCGCTCCATAGTGCAGTCGTAGAAATAATCGTGAAGAAAGGCGCACGTGTTCGCTATACTACGATCCAAAATTGGAGTACGAATGTCTATAACCTCGTTACGAAGAGGTCGCGCGTTGACGAAGAGGGAATTATGGAATGGGTCGACGGAAATTTAGGGAGCAAACTGACGATGAAATACCCGAGTGTCTATCTGGTGGGGAGAAAAGCGCGAGGAGAAGTACTTTCCATAGCCTATGCCGGAAAGGGGCAACATCAGGATGCCGGGGGGAAGATGATCCATGTCGCCCCCGAGACAACGTCACAAATTATCTCAAAATCAGTGAGTAAAGCCGGGGGAAGAACGTCATATCGAGGGTTGGTGCAGGTGTACCCTGGAGCGAAAAAGGTAAAAAGTAAAGTCGTATGCGACGCGCTTCTTTTGGATGAAGCATCAAGGTCGGATACGTATCCCACTATGAAAATAGACCAACAGGATGTACAGATGGAGCATGAAGCAACGGTATCAAAAATCGGAGATGAGCAGCTATTTTATCTGGAAAGCAGAGGAATCCCTAAGACACTTGCAGAATCCATGGTGGTTAACGGGTTTATTGAGCCGATCGTAAAAGAATTGCCCCTGGAGTACGCAGTCGAGATGAACAGGTTAATACAGTTACAAATGGAAGGCTCAGTCGGTTAAGCCGCACTCCCGAATCGCCGCCCCCCGACATTGCGTCGGGGTAAGGCTGGTTCTGGGAGAAGGCTCCGTTGGATAGAAATGGAATGAACGATATGATTAAAAAATATAGAAAAACGGTTAACCAAACAAGAACGATTGTCGAAGATATCCATGCGGGGGAATTTGAATATGAATATGTGATAAGGGAAGCTGTCCATTTAACCCTCGTATTAATTTCCATACATACGTCTCGTGCTTTGGTAACTATCAGGGTTCGATTAAAGGCGCGGGGGGCATCGGCGAATATTATCGGAATTTTTTTCGGAAGTAACGCATCGAGCATGAAACTTCATACGCTGCAACAACACGAGGCACCTCAAACTACCAGTAATTTACTGGTGAAGTCGGTGCTCGCCGATGAAGCGACGTGCATTTATGACGGTGGTATACGGGTGGAAGTAGCTGCACAGAAAACCGATGCATATCAGCGTAATGAAAATTTGATTCTTTCCCCGAAAGCTCACGCCGAAACGAAACCATCACTTGAGATTTTGGCAAACGACGTCCGATGTACGCATGGAGCAACAGTGGGTCCTATCTCTGGCGATCAGCTGTGGTATTTGGCTACGAGGGGTATAGGCGTAGCTCATGGGCGTCGGTTAATCGTTGAAGGATTTTTGGGAAGTGCCCTAGCCCGTGTCGATGATGTAGGAGTGAGAAATGCCGTCTGGAAACGGGTGGCTCGTGCAGTATAATAACAAGGTAAGTTCGCCAAGTAGCAAAGGAGGCACCTATGGCAACATATACAAAAGCAATAAAAGTAGCTGAACTTGCACCGGGAACGAAACGAACCGTTGTGGTCAACGGGAAAAGAATCGCAATTGCTAATATTGACGGAGTGTTTTTTGCGATCGACGACACCTGTAGCCATGCACACTGTTCTTTGGGAACGGAAGGTTTTTTGGATGGTTCCGCTATTATTTGTGGTTGCCATGGAGCACAATTTGACGTGACCAGCGGCAAAGTGCTTTCCCCGCCGGCCCCGATTGATCTAACTTCATACAAGACAAAGGTAGAAGGAGAGGATGTCCTCATAGCGGTATGATAGATACACGAAAAGTTCGGAACGATTTTCCTATTTTGCAGAAGCTTATTGACGGGAAGCCGCTCGTCTATCTTGACTCAACGGCTACTTCGTTAAAACCGCAATCGGTTATCGACGCGATGGACGAGTACTATACGGAGTATAGCGCGAATGTGTTTCGTGGTATTTATAAAATTTCTGAACGGGCGACAGAGGCGTATGAATCTGCCCGCGAGAGGATAGGACGGTTTATCGGCGCTCATGATTCAAGTGAGGTAATCTATACCCGGGGAACGGATGAATCTATCAGCTTGGTGTACTACAGCTGGGTTTTGCCCCATTGTAAGCCGCAAGATGAGATCGTGACGACGATCATGGAACATCATGCGAATTTCGTTCCTTGGCAGCAGGCGAAGTTGCATCATGGTGTTACTCTCAAGATTTGGTACACAACGCCGGAAGGACAGCTTGATTTGAACAATTTGGACAAAATAATTACTCGAAGAACAAAATTACTCGCAATCACTGCAGTGTCCAATGTTTTAGGCACAATCAATCCAATCGAAGAAATTGTCAAACGAGTAAAAAAGCTAAACCCTCAATGTCTCGTGTTGGTAGATGCTGCCCAGGCTGCACCACATATGCCTATTAGTGTTCAGACATGGGGAGTGGATTTTGTGGCATTCTCAAGTCATAAGATGCTCGGGCCTACGGGGATCGGAGTATTGTGGGGAAAGAATGAACTTCTGGAAACTATAGAACCCTTTAATTTTGGTGGCGACATGATAAAAGAGGTCCATGAAACGGCGACAATATTTAATGACGTACCTCATAAATTCGAAGCAGGTACCCCTCATATTGCCGGTGCTATCGGACTTGGGGCGGCCGTAGATTATTTATCCAAACTCGGTATGGACGAGGTGAGGGAACATGAAAAAGAGATTACCGCCTACGCATTAAAAACATTATCTTCTATCCCTGGATTAACAATCGTCGGGTCCCAAAACGCCGAGAATCGTAGCGGGGTCATCGCATTTACCGTAAAAGGTATTCATCCTCACGATGTCGCACAGGTCCTAGATGAGGATAATGTGTGTATTCGGGTAGGATTTCATTGCGCCCAGCCGCTTCATGAATATTTAAAAATCGGCGCCACGGCACGCGCATCATTTTACCTATATACGACAAAAGAGGATATTCATGCATTAGCAAAAGGGTTGGAAAAAGCACAAAAAATATTTGCCTAATCTATGGACCTCTATCGTGAAGTCATTTTAGATCATTACAAGCATCCACGGAATTTCGGAAAGTTACACGATGCCAGTGCAACAGCGCAAGCGTATAATGCTACCTGTGGCGATCGAATCATCATGGAGGTAAAAGTGAATACGAAAGGAAAGATAGAGGATATACGGTTTTCAGGCGTTGGATGTGCCATAAGTCAAGCTTCTGCTTCGATGTTGACGGAAAAAGTAAAACATAAATCTCTTGATAGCGTTATGAAAATTTCATCCCGTGATATTATGAAAATGCTCGGTACGACCCTGACCCCCTCACGAATAAAATGCGCGACGTTGCCGCTTGAGGTGTTGCAAAAGGCTGTCATCGCAATACGCCCCTTGAAATAATTGATACAATTATTGTATAAACAAAACTTATGACAGACGATCCGAAAATTACGAGAAAAATCCGGAAAACCACGATGCACATTGATCAGGATTTGTGTATCGGAGCCGCTACATGTGTGGCTATCGCTCCCAAAGCATGGGCATTGGATAATAATGCAAAAGCAATAATTCTAAGCTCCGCAGACGAAGAAACCGATGAAACGCTCATGGAGGCGGCAAAGAGCTGTCCTGTCATGGCAATTATCATCACGGATGAAAACGGAAAACAAATTTTCCCCTAAATGAATAGCGCTACGTTATGGTTCCTCGAATAAATCTCATTGAAGCAAAAACGGTTTTTATCAAATCAGGTCTTCCCGGGTCTGACTGGGTAATAAATCCCTACAACGGCTGTCTCTTTGGTTGTATGTATTGTTATGCCGCGCAAATTGCCAGATGGAAACATCCGGATGAAGCATGGGGTTCCTATCTTGATGTGAAAACAAATGCACCCGAACTCCTCAAAAAGGAATTAGCTTGCCTAGAGAAGAAATTACAAACAAAAGATTTTGGGTCAGTGTTTCTCAGTTCTGTTACTGACCCATACGTCGGCCTGGAAGTGAAATATCAGTTAACCAGAAAGTGTTTAGAGGTGTTGGCAGATTTTGGTTATGAAGGGAATGTTTCCATTTTGACAAAATCACCATTAGTTACGAAAGATATTGATGTATTGAAGAGACTAAAAGATGCGGCGGTTGGTTTTACGGTAACAACATTAGATGATAACGTTTCAAGATTTTTGGAAGTGATGGCGCCCCCGGTAAGCGCAAGGATTCAAGCCCTTAAAAAATTGCACGAGGCTGGAATACCAACGTATGCGTTTGTCGGGCCGATTTTGCCTCACTTTACCAGTAATGAGACGAAAATGAACGAACTTTTAGATAAACTCCAAGAAGTCGGGGTGAAAGAAGTTTGGTTTGAACACGTGAATCTAAGTCCCAAAATAAAAGCAAGGTTGTTTTCCTTTCTTAAGAAAGAAGCTCCGGAATTGCTACCGGAATTCGAAAATGCCGATACGGAAGAATACAGAGACAGATTAGAAAAGGTTATCCAAAAAGCAATGGAAGGGAGAAATTTGAAAATGGGATTAGGGAAGGTTATCTACCACAAGAAATTACCGAAGAAGCCACATAGTCCTTGATGTTTTTTCCGACGTCGACATTAAAGACAGAGGACAGAAAGGACCCTTGACCGCAAAATATTATGGGAGGGGAGTCTCAATATTTTATCCCAATCCTACAGTAGGGAAGTAACGAGAATAATTTAAATAGCAGTTTGTTATTATAGGCTTTTTATGATACCATCATACCTCTCGTGTAGCACTTCATATGAATTCAGGAGAAGTCCTCAAAGACTCATTTTTTGAAACTCTCTACAGCTCACTAAATGGCGATACCAGGGGGGCTCGATCTTTTGTTGAAAATTTACACAGTTCAGCAGAATTGATAGCGCCGCCAGCTACAGATTCTCCATCTGAAAATATGACATATACCTTGCTTACGTACGGACGACCTGACGTGCCAATTTCAGTAAGAAGAGAGCATGCAAAAATTGCCTTGCATCAAACACGAGATACAATCCTCGCTCAATTAGCAAATCTACAGTTAATCAATCTGGATACAGTAAAATCTCATGCAGATTCACTCTCGAGTAGATTTATTAGTGACACGTTAGCGTTAGCAACAAATTACCCCAAAACTTCAGATACCTCAGAATCTCAACGGGTTATGTTTGATCTCTTGAATCCAAAAAAAGAATCGTTTGAAGATGCGATAACATCAGTATCTGTCCTCTATGATTTTTTTGAGCCATATCTCCTTGATAGATTAGTAGATTTGAATGTTTTCGACGAAAAGATATTAGGTGAACAACTCACAACGATAAAAGAAGATATGCAGTTACTGGTGGGCTTCTCAAAGTCAGTCGGACCTGTCATCCAGTTGCTTTCAGATGGGAAAACTGACCATACCACACAGGAATTAGCGAATAATCTTTATGGTATAGGGCCAATTTTTGCAAAGATGGTTCAATCGTTTGCCGATGTGGTGCCTACCTCTTCGCCAGGTGTCAGACGAATTGCGCAACAACTCCAAGCAGCATTTCAGGATGGAGTGGCTCCGCCAAGCGCAAGAGAATTAGACATGATGCAACAGGATCTTCCAGCAGGTCTTACATTTAAAGGTGCCATCAGCAGCGCATCCGTGGCGTATGTCATAAGTACCCAAAACGGCTCTGAAACAGATCTAGCCACCAAAGTACCAAGACCAGGAATTGAAGATGCCGTAGCTCGCAATATTCGATTGTTTCAACTCATATATGGAATTTTACTAAGTTATACGCGAGAGCATGTAGGAGAAGGTGACTATGTAAATAACTTAGCCACGATTGAAAGAGTACTACCATTTTTCATGAAAATTGCTCAAACAAGTATTACTCATGAAACAGACATGTCACAGGAGGCACAGGCTCAAAAAAGAGCAAGGATTATTTTTGAGCGTCATAAATCTATCATCATTCCTCAAATAATTGATGCATATTCTGATGATAAACATATCACGATGGACCGTGTTGACGCTAAAAGGTTTGAAACACTCCCAGCTAACCAGGCCTATTTGCAAAATTTATTCATTTTTTCACTTGAACTATGGAAAAGTCGTTTCTGGCATAGTAACCCCCATGGGGGAAACATCAAAGGCCGCGAAGATGGGACAATTGTGGTATATAATTGGGGTCAGAACCTAGACATACCTGCCGATTTTGTTCCTAATTTAAGAAATTATCTGTATGCACTAGCCAGAAAAAATCCAACAGCTCTTGCTTCCGCATATGCAAAAATTCAAAGTTCCGAGCACTATCAAGCTACAGAAGCAGAAATTGAGAGTTTGGCTAGGGAAGTATTTGCTTCTCGGAGAAAAACATCGGCAGGTGGTTTGAAAGGGTTCATGCAAGACTTCATGGATACGCAGAAGACAATGACCTTATCGCTTGCGTTACGATATCAAAGTAGTATGGATCCACGATATTTATACTTCATGAGTAGCGCAATAGAACTATTAACCTTGTTTAATGCGGAATTAACGAAGCCGGAATATAAAAGCAGTTGGAGAAAGTATAGAGTAATCGCTCAAAGCATAATAAAGGCTGTAAGAGAAGTATATATTAGACGTGATGCAGGTCATAGCTACTTTAATAATTAATTCCGGTGAATGATTCACCTCTTTTCCTTCGACTATACAGACATAGTCTTTGTTTTTTTCTATCTAGAAAATATTTCTGATTGTGTTACGCTGAGTATATGAAAGATAGTATTGTGTGGAAAATCGGCGGTGAGGCGGGATTCGGTATTATGTCCGCCGGAACCATGATGGCCCGCGCATATGCCAGAAACGGTTACCACACGCTTGTGACCAATGAGTACCCGTCTCTCATACGCGGAGGGCATAATCTCATTACGGTTCGGATTTCACCAAAATATTTTGAATCAATGAATCGTGAGGTCCATATACTCGTGGCACTTCATAATAAATGCGTTGAACTCCATAAAGATGAATTAAACGAAAATGCACTGGTGGTTTTTGATCCGAAAGATCATACGTGGCAGAAATCGGATTTCCCCAAACCCGTCCATCTTCTCTCCGTACCCCTTTCCGATCTCGTGAACGCGCAAAACGGTACGCCGGTGATGCGTAATACCGTGGCTCTGGGGGCAACAGTTGCCCTTCTCGGAGCGGACTTTTTGATATTGGAGGCAATTATTCGGGATCAGTTTAAAAAGAAAAAACAGGTAATAATAGATAGCAACATCGCTCTTGCGAAATCCGGGTACGATTACATAAAAAAGAATTACGCATCAGAATCTTCCATGTATCTGGGACCAGCGACAAAAAAGGAACCACAACTCATTATCAACGTCAGCGAGGCCGTCGGAGTCGGGGCGTACCGCGCGGGGCTCAAATTTGCGGCAATTTACCCGATGACCCCCATTAATTCCCTTATCACGTTTTTGGCGGATCACGCAAAGCAATTGAAGATAGTTTACAAACAGCCAGAAGATGAAGTAGCGGGAATTAATATGGCGCTGGGCGCCTCCATGGCGGGCGTTCGAAGTATGGTTGCTTCATCCGGCGGGGGATTTGCCCTGATGGTTGAAGGGTTGGCCCTTGCCGGCATGATGGAGCTTCCGGTTGTCATCAATTTAGGTATGCGCGTGGGGCCGGCGACTGGCATGCCGACATGGACGGAACAAGGAGAGCTTCAATTCGTGATTCATGCAGGGCATGGTGAATTTCCGCGTATCATACTTGCTCCAAGTGACGCTGCGGAAGCCTATCAACTGACAGTGGACGCATTTAACCTCGCCGATCGGTATGAGATACCGGTTTTTGTACTGACGGATAAATACCTCGCGGAAAGTCATTGGTGTGTGCCGATGTCCTGTTTTAAAAAAGACGTGGTCATCGACAGGGGTAAGCTTGTTAAAGAAGACGACTTGCCAAAAGACGGGTCATATAAACGGTATCGGCTGGATACGGATAATGGTGTCTCTCCGAGAAGCATTCCGGGTATGAAAAACGGCGTATATTTTTCAAACGGCTATGAGCACGATGAGCGGGGTTACGTAACGGAATCTGCAACCGACCGGGTGGCAATGGCAAATAAACGGTTTAAAAAATTTGAAGCAATGAAAAAAGACATACAAGCGCCTCATGTCTACGGGGACGAGGATAGCGATATCGTATTCGTCAGCTGGGGGTCCTCAAGAGGGCCGGTTATTGACGCGATGGAAATGCTCCGCAGCAAAGGCAAAAAATCAAAACTCGTCCATTTTACGTGGCTTTATCCGTTTCCGGAGGAAGAGGCAGGAAAATTGCTGGGATCAGCGAGTAGAATTATTGACGTCGAACAAAATGCGACCGGGCAATTAGCGGCGCTCATACGGGAGCATACGGGTATTCTCATCAAAGAAAAAATACTAAAATACGACGGCCGTCCGTTTTATCCGGAGGAAATTGTGGAGGCAGTAACATAATACTATGACAGTCACAAGCAGCGCATTTGCCACAAATCGTCTCCCGACATGGTGTCCGGGGTGTGGCGACTACGGCATATGGACCGCGTTAAAAGAAGCACTGGCAAAACAGGGTATCGGTCCGGATGACGGACTTGCGGTTTACGGCGTGGGGTGTCACGGGAATATGTATAACTGGATGCATATATACGGGTTTGCTGGCCTTCACGGACGGACGCTGCCGGTTGCGCAGGCAGTGAAACTGGCAAATCATAAACTTCCGGTTGTTGTAGTTTCCGGCGACGGGGACTGTCTGGGGGAGGGTGGGAATCATTTTATTCACGCCGCCAAAAGAAATCCGGATATCACGGTCATGCTCCACGATAACCAGGTCTACGGGTTAACGACGGGTCAGGCATCACCAACCGCAAAGCCTGGATTTGTGACCAAGTCGACGCCGGAAGGATCGGTCGATGCTCCGATTAATCCTCTACTGCTTGCCATTTCCTCCGGGGCAACGTACGTGGCAAGAGGATTTGCAGGGGACACGCCGGGGCTTATACAACTTATGAGTGACGCCATTGCTCATAAAGGATTTGCGATTGTTGATGTCCTTCAGCCGTGTGTAACTTTTGATAAAGTGCATACGTATGCGTGGTATCGCGAGCGCATCTACCATCTGGAATCCCAGGGGTATAAACCGGACGACAAACTGAAAGCTATAGAGAAAGCTATGGAATGGGGAGATAAAATTCCAATTGGGCTTTTCTATAAAGAAATACGTCCTACAAGTGAGGACCAAGAGCCGGCGTTGACGGATGAACCGCTGATCCGTGTTCCCGTGGCCTCAGAATGCCTCGATGAAGTATTGCAGGAGTTCGTGTAACAATAAGTTCATCAATACATTTAGAATTTTGGGGGTTGACGTCAGTTTTAGCAGTTGTTATACTTGAGTGCTAGTTTCATAAATATGACAGATCTTGTTCCTACATCAGACCAACTTTTCCCAGTCGTCCCTATACGCGACGGCATTGTGTTTCCCGGGACGGAGATGATACTTACTTTCGGCCGGCAACGGTCTGTGTCCGCTATAGAAGCCGCGCAGAGCTCAGGGAAAAAAGTTGTCCTCGTCATGCAGCGAAACCCCAATGTCAATGATCCGACTCCTTCCGATCTATATCAGATAGCGACAGTCGGCGAAATCGTGCAGATGATGAAAAATGAAGGCGAAATTAATGCCCTTGTCCGTGGTATTACCAAAGTAGAAATTCTTTCCTATGAAGCGGTTGAGCCGTTTTTTGTCGCGCGGGTAGTCGAGAGGCCGGATACCGCAGAAGATGATGATGAAACCAAAGCCCTTTTTAACCATCTCACCAATGAACTCCGTCAGGCGGTGAAACTGGGCAAGACCATGGATTTTCTGACATTTATGAATATTATGTCAGGAATCGCTCCTCTTGCGCTTTCCTATCACGTTGCCGGTGTGTTGGATATAAAACCCGGTGAACGGCAGGATCTCCTGGAGACGGTGTCCGTGAAAAACAGACTGGAAAAAGAAATTACCTACCTTTCGCGTGAGACGAAGATTCTGGAACTTGAGCGCAAAATTGCCAATAAAACCCAGGAAAAATTCGATAAAAACGTCCGGGAACAAGTGCTACGGGAGCGCATGAAAACGATAGAAAAAGAATTAGGAGAAGATGACGACAACAAAGAGATTAAAGAACTTGCGGATAAAATAAAAAAAGCCGGTATGCCCTCTGACGTCCGCGCAAAAGCAGAAAAAGAACTATCCCGACTTGCGCAGATGTCTCAATATAATCCTGAAGCTTCGTATGTGCGTACGTACCTGGATACGCTTGTCGAGTTGCCGTGGTCTGTCGCTAGCCCTAATAATGTGAATATCCGCGATGCGGAGGCGGTCCTTGATAAAGACCATTACGGACTCAAAAAAATAAAAGAGCGAATTTTAGAATACCTGGCGGTCATGAAACTTCGTGCATCGATCGTAGATGAAGACGGAGCGGGCACAGAAGGAAAGAAAGAAGAGAAGGGGAAAGATGAGAAAAAACGTAAAGGAAATGCGGCACCCACGATCCTTTGTTTTGTCGGGCCGCCCGGCGTAGGAAAAACGTCGATCGGCAAATCCATAGCCCGTTCTCTTGGACGGAAATTCGTTAAAATTTCTTTAGGCGGTATTCGCGATGAGGCGGAAATTCGGGGACATCGTCGCACATATGTCGGTGCTCTTCCCGGTCGTGTTATTCAGGGTATTAAGCAGGCGGGAACGAAAAATCCGGTTTTTATGCTCGATGAAATAGATAAAGTAGGGACGGATTTTCGCGGTGATCCATCTTCTGCCCTCCTTGAAGCTCTTGACCCGGAGCAGAATTATGCGTTTTCCGATCATTATCTTGAGGTGGCCTTTGACCTCTCTGACGTCTTTTTTATCACCACGTGCAACATGTTGGATACCATTCCGCCGGCCCTTCGGGATCGCCTGGAAGTTATACGGTTTGCAGGGTACACCGAAGAAGAGAAGTTCCATATCGCAAAAGATTTCCTTTATGAAAAACAGCGCGAAGTTCACGCAATTCCCAAGGGAGTCGTTAAACTGGGCGATAGCGCTATCTATGAAATTATCCGAAGATACACGCGAGAAGCTGGGGTCCGGAACTTGGAGCGGGAGATAGCCACAGTCTTTCGGAAAATTGCCAAAAAAATTGCCGATGAGACCACAAAGCAAAAAACCTTGGCCATTACGCCTAAATCGCTTCATGAATATCTGGGACCGTATCGATTTACTTCGTATTTAGCGGAGAAGAAAGACGAAGTCGGTATGTCTACAGGTATGGCGTGGACAGAAGCAGGAGGAGACATCCTATTTATTGAAGCCGCTCTCATGCCCGGTCGCGGAAATATCACCCTCACGGGACAGTTGGGTGACGTGATGAAAGAATCCGCACAGGCTGCATTTTCCTATGTACGGAGCCGCTGGAAGCTTTTCGGACTGCCGGAAAAATTTTTCCAGAAAATCGACGTGCACGTGCACGTACCTGAAGGGGCGGTACCCAAAGACGGTCCGTCCGCGGGGGCTGCGATTGCTACGGCGCTCGTATCTGCGCTCACCAAAATTCCCGTCAAGCGTACGGTAGCTATGACGGGGGAAATTACGCTTCGCGGTCGCGTGTTGGAAATCGGCGGAGTGAAGGAAAAAGTCATTGCAGCGCACCGGGCGGGGATAAAGACGGTGATATTGCCGAAAAACAATAAAAAGGACCTGGAGGATATCCCCAAAAGCGTTCTAAAGGATCTGACGTTTTACTTTGTCGAAGATATCGATGAGGTCTTACGGATTGCTCTAGCTAAATCGCTTGCGAGCGAAAAGAAAATAATCGAGACGACCCCTCAAGTTCACCTGACGGCTTAATGCGAGCTCATGTAGTCATAGACGACTTTGGATACTTGTGCCGCCAGTTTCGATGCCCGTTCTTCATCCGTAATATCGCTTGAGAAAATACCGATGTAGTACGCGGTTTTTCCCTGAGTGACAACCCCTACATCGTGAACCGTTCCCGTCCCCGTACCAACTTTGTGGTACACCGTGACATTTTTGGGAAGGAGCGCGGGAATTCTATCTTCAAAGTCGCTGTCTTTCAGAAATGCGAGTATTTCCTGGGTGAGGGCAACACCCGCGATTTTCCCTCTAAATATTTTATCCATGAGGATGGCCATGTCTTTATTGGATGTTTTATTATTTGCCATATCGGTTTGCGTCAAGCCCCATGCGTTGACGAGTGTTTGAACCCTATCAAGCCCGATAATGTAATTACCCAGGATATGCGCGGCCGTGTTGTCGCTTTTTTGCATCATCAGCCGGATGAGCGTTTTTACGGTGTAGGCGGTTCCCTCCGGATCGTAGCGTATGATTCCGGTGCCGTAATCCTGCACGTCCTGGCTTTGGAGGATGATAACTTTATCAAAGTCGACGTCACCCTTTTGGACATCCGTGTAAAGTGCGGCAAGAATAGGAATTTTATTTATGGAAGCGGCATTAAATATGACTGCATCATTTATGCCCATCGTAAAATTCGAATGATAATCTACTACCAACACCGAGTAATTTTTCCAGGTATCTTTTATCGTTTCCTCGACTTTCCGGCGAAGCTCAGTAGAATTTTTCGGTCTACGGAACAGTGCGAGTATCGAAAATTCGACAGCAGTTTCCGTTTGGGCAAGAGGAGAAATGACCTGTGTTCGTTTGGGAACGATTATGTACCACAAAAGAGCAACACCGGCAATTATTGTGAGGAGAAGCCAAAGGCGCCGTTTTCGTTTTTGCGGCTGTTTTCGCGCCTGATTTGCGGCTTCCAGATTCATGAGCAGATTGTACCATAGACAAAATAACGATATGGGGTAGATTGAAAAACCATTCGACAGAATATGTTATTCTAAGAAATAGGAGGATGTATATGATTCAATGGATCAAAGAAATTCGTTGGGGCAAAGTGCTTTTGGTAGGTGTACTCTTTACCGTTCTTTCGACGGTGATTCATCAGGTGGAAGCAATGCTTACGATGAATTATTACATCGACCCGCAGTATTTTGGGGTGTGGAGTAAGCTGATGATGCCCAAAGCCGGACCACCGCCTGGGGAATTTATGTTGATGTCGCTGGTGATTTCCTTCGTCACGGGAGTGTCGGTAACGCTGATTTATTATTATCTCAAGGATTTGCTGCCGAAGAATACGTTCCGGCGGATATTTCTTTTTGCGGACTTACTGATTGCGACATTGTTTATATTTTTTACATTGCCGGTGTATCTCATGTTCAACGTGCCGGTTGGGTTACTCGTGAGTTGGTTCGTGAGTAGCTTTATTACCCTCACCGTCGCATCAGCGATGATTGTAAAGATAGTGGGGAAGTAGTCGACGCAGCATTCTTCTGATGAAATCACATATACGGTTTGCCGAGCGTCTGATGACGCTCATGGATACAAAATTTAGCCTTTTCGGTATCCGGTTTGGGATAGATCCGTTACTGGATATCTGGCCGGGTTTTGGGAGCTTGATCGGAGCTTGTATATCCTGTTACCTCTTTTGGATTGCCTACAAGTTGCATGTTCCGTCAAAGATTTATTGGCGTATGGGGTGGCATATATTTTTGGATTTCATCCTGGGCGAATTGCCCTTAGTTGGGTTTATCTTCGATCTTTTCTACAAGTCAAATGAAAAAAATCTAAAACTTCTTCGCCCCTTCGTCGACCCGGAAGTCCTTGTGGGAGAGGTCATAGATTCGTGATTTATGCTATCTCTTATTTACTCACCTCCGAGGTGCGTAAACAGAGGTGCGTAAAACAACGTGAATATAGCCTATTTTTTGTCCAAATTCACTATAAATTGACAAAACACCGTGAATATGTTACCATACAGACCATGGCTACCTCGCGATTGATCACGGATAGAATACGGGTATTAAAAACCCAATTTGATCGGATGCGGTCAGGCAAAGATGCATTGCTTACCTTAATCGATGAAGCGGAGGTTGCAGAAAGTGTCTACAACTCCAACGCGATCGAAAATTCCACACTCAGCCTTCCCGAAACGGAAAAAATATTACTTGAAATGGAAGTATCCCGGCATGTGAGCGTGCGTGAAGTGTATGAAGCAAAAAATTTAGCCCGCGTTGCTGCCTATATAAGAGCATTATCGAAAGATCGTGAGATATCCAAAGAGCTTATTTGCACACTTCACGGTATGCTTCTTGTAGGAATAAACGATGAGCTTGTGGGACGATTTCGGATAAAAAATGAATATGTTCGCGTAGGAACATTCGTTGCGCCAGCGCCGGAACATATAGATTTGTTGATGAACCGTATGCTTGAGGAATACACGAGTAATCTGACATCGTACCCTCTTGATGTCATTGCCCGTTTTCATCTGGAGTTTGAAACGATTCACCCATTCAATGATGGTAATGGGCGCATTGGAAGAGCGCTCATTAACCTTCAGCTGCAACGCATAGGATTTCCAAATATTATCATTCGGGACAAAGAAAAGCAGGAATATTATCGGGGATTTAAACAATATCGTGACGACAAAAAGACGCATATCATGGAACGCGTTCTCACGCGGGCAATATTCGAATCACTGCATAAGCGTGTTACGTATTTACATGGAGAAGAAATAATTACTCTGTCAGAATATGTGAAGAAGCATGGTCTTGGTGCTCCAGCTGTATTTAACGCTGCTCGTCGACAGACCATCCCTGCGTTTCGCGAAAAAGGTGTGTGGAAGATTGGTAAGGGATATATTCCTCATTCCTGAAGCCTCCGTGCACCTCCGAGGTGCGTAAACACAGTGTTTGCTCTTCTGCGTTGCGGTGAACGATGAACCATTAATAGTGAACAAATCTTG